>WTGE01000117.1 GCA_011525445.1 Synechococcus sp. CO36386bin_37 | reverse complement strand
GGCGTCGCGACCATTGGATCGGTGTTGCACTGGGGCTATCCGTTGTTCTGCTCGCGCTCACTGGAGGCAGTAGCGGACGGGGTGCGCTAATTCTGGCTCTCTTGCCGGTGGCCTGGGTCTTGGTCACAGACCGAAACCTGCTTCAAGACCACAAACAGATCGAACGTGGGAGCACCGATGAGCGGCTGACACCCCCCAGCACAGACGCAGAAGAAGAAAACACAGAACCTCCCGAACCACTCGTCGGCGCTGAACTCCTTGCCAAAGTGAAGGAGCTTGGAGATGTAGGAAAATCAGATCTCGTTCGGGCTTGTGGCTATTTCTCGATAAAAGAAGATGGAGGTGAACGCCTTAACTTCACCGGTTTTTATGAGGCTTTGCTGGGAGCAAAAGGAGTTGGTTTAGATTCAGCAAGTGGTAGCAACGATGATGAAGGCGAAGACGAAAAAAAATCAATCTATATCAAAACAGAACCAGGCGGTCATGTTCTCTTTGGGAAACTCAGTAAAGAGCAAGTTGATGAACTAAGAGCTTGTATTGAAAACCAGGAACTATGCGAGGAGCTCAGCGAAATTGGAGACAACTCCTATGGTCAGCTCGCTGAATGTGATGGCGTTGTTAATAGTGGTGACGAGGGTGATTTTGGGAATGAAGGAACAATTGCCTACAGCACTGACCAGCCAGCGCTGGGACCAGAAGTTAACGACGAAGGAACTTACGAAGATGGCGTCTACGTTGTTGTGATGAAACTAAGCAAGTGCTCGATCGAATTCGAGTTCAATGCTGAAGGTGGATTTGATGAAGACGAATTCGAAGAGATTTGTGTACCCGTTCGTATCCCAGAAGAAATTGAACACGGTTTATATGGCCACCCTGACTTCAACATCATCACAGGGTTTAAATTCCGTGGGGAGGATGTTGAGGAGTTCGAGGGTGAAGTTGAAGACCGAGGCTATGACGTCCAGCTGACATTCTTTGCCATCAAAGATGGTGAGACACACAACCTCTACAGCAACTACAACGGAGAAGAAGATTGGCAAGACCCAGAAACATCACAAAAAATTCTCGCTTACAACAAATCAGAGAGTGGAACTTCAGAAAATAATTCCGATGAACTTAAGGAAGTAGGCAACACCGATAACCAAAAATTAAATTCACTTGCAATTAGAAATGGCACTGGTCCATTTACCACTGAAATCACAAAGTCAAAAATTAATAAGCCTGATAGTGATGGTGACGTTAGCATTGATATAGAGCTAAAGCTGACCAGCTTCTCCGATGAGGATGTTGAATTGGTCCTTACCAAAATCGTAGTCCTCACAGCCAATGGACTACCTCTTATTGAGCAAGAGGATGAGTGGGAATTGCTAATCAACAACGCATCTACAGAAGAGCTAGACCTGAATAGTGGCTATTTCAAGGCAGCACAAATAGCAGGATCTTCTGCCTCTGAGACCCAGGTACTGTTGCAGGTCGTCCCGTGCGGTTGTAAATACACTGAATTACCTCTCCTCGAGCTGACTTCACCTGGAAATATCACAGGATTGTCAGAGAAAGTTGAACTTAACCCAGATGTTCAGCTGCAAGGCTTTTCGGTCGTTACAACGAAGCCTGATGAGGAAGGGAATTGCCAACTTGAGGCAAAAGGGCTAATCGTGAATGAAAGCGAGTGCTTATTAAACAAAGTAGTGATGAAAATTCAACTTTTAGATAAAAATGGAAGAGAGATTGACTCAACAGAATGGAGCGAAAAAGTTCCTCCCTCAGGCACTATTTGTGTTGACACCAGCATGTGGAGCATCAAGCCTTCAAGACTCGATGGAGCGAAAGCAAAGATATCAACGAAAATATTTTCTTCTCTTGGCAGCCATGAGCTGTCTTGGAGTGTTGGCAGTAAGCCAGGTCCTATCGAAGCAGACATGAGTCAAGTAGGAAATGTCAAGAATAATACGAAAGAAGAGTTTAATGCCGATTTAGCAGTGGCTGACCGGGCATCGCAATTACCACTAAAAGAAATTCAAAGCGAGAGTTGCAGTGAATTTGACCTCGAAATCGAAAGTGCAAAATACAGAGCACCCGACAGTGACGGTGAGACCAGCTATGAAATTGAATATAATATCAAGAACAGGTCCAATAAGGCTATAGAACTACTGCTTACACGTCTGTTTATTCTCCATAAATCAGGCTTGATAGTGGCCGCGTCAGAAAACGAATCTGAGGATATGGCCGAAAATGGTGAAAGTATCAGCTCTTCCATTAGCAGTTGGGGAGCATCAGTGAATGAGATCGATGGGGATCCCGATGATGTTCAGTTGATGCTTCAAGCGACAGCCTGCTCTTGCCTCTATAGAGAACTGGGTTCAATCAATTGCCCACGCGGCGGCAACACAGAAACGCTTATTCCGATTGCCGAAGGAGAAACTCAACTATCTGTTGAGGTACTCACAATTGCGACCGATCCACCTGATGACGGGGAATGCGGCATCAACATCAAAGCACTAGTCAAAAACAACACAACACAGTCATTCCCCAGAGTAGTCCTTTCCACAAGATTAATTAGCGCGAGCGGACGTGAGATCGAAGATACATATACGCAGGAAGAAATAGCATCAAACAGTCAGATCGTTATAGAAGATTCATTCTGGGGGATCAAGGAGAACCGATTAAATTCAGCAAAGTTACAATTTAGCTTGAAGGCATTCGCAGCAACTGGAAGCTGCACTCTCATTACCAAAGAACTTTCACTGGAGGACTGAGCCATGACAATTACTCTTTTATCAGCCAAAGCCTCTCCGCCGGATAGCGATGGCGATGCACGTTTTGAAGCATCAATCAACTTCAAAAATGAAGATGATATAACCATCGAGATGCTGCACGTCCGGATGCTGGTAGCAGACTCAAATGGCATTCCACTGGGGGAAGCCGAAGAAGACATCGAAGAGCTTATTCAACCAGGTGAAAGTGGCCGACTATCAATATCAAGTTATCGAATTCCGTATCCAGACAAAAATGTCACCGATGCTCGCTTGACCATCACGGTTGTTCCAATGAGCTGTACTTTTATCGACCTTGGCAAATTAAACATCCCGAATCAGCCTGGTGGACTTAGCGATTGCAATGAAGAGTTTACGAGTAATGGCCTCACTATCAAGCGATGGTCTTGCCATCGACGTCGAGATGATAATGACGGTGACGTAACAATTGAAGCGAACATTTGGATTGAAAGTAACAGCGGATCAACTACCCATCGTGCGGTGATCAAGCTGCAGACCTTTAACTATTCAGGAAGGCCACTAAACGATACCGAAAGCCGAGACGACAGACTTCTATTCACCGGAGTTCCTGCGCTCATCAATGACAGCCTCTACTCCAAATCCTCACAGCTTAAGGACGCAAAAATCGGTGCTAACTTCCGTGGCTACACCCCACTCTCGGCAACATCAATCCAGATAAGCGATCTGCAACTTGATCGCTGAGATTCAATCCCTTCCTCCTTAACTCAACATCCTGAACTATGACCTTAAATCATTCACTCAGTGCAATATTCAAAGATCCACTTTTACGGGAAACTGACAGCGATGGAGACACTTGCATCGATGGAAGCCTGACAATCAAAACACTCGATAAGCAAACTCTTGATTTCTTTATCACACAGTGTATTGTCAGAAACAGTGATGGTGGAATTGTTTATTCATCAAGAGATGAACGAGAAGACTGTTTATCAGATGGTGAGGAACTTCCAATAGATCTAAATAACGGTTATTTCAAAGCTAATACACTTGGGAATTCGGCAAAGGTAAGGGTCGACGTTGATCTTCTTGGCTGCAAAGCCAATTATGCACAATTGCCCTCGATTCATTTAGGCGACGGGTCACCAGGGCTTTATGGATTGAATCAAGAAGTTTCTCTTGGTGAATACATAACGATTCAATCCCTCGCAGTATCAATTAAAGCGCCAGATGAAGATGGAGACGTTCGTATTGAACTTCGTGCTCTCATCTACAACGCTTCGACGTGCCAAGTACCAAAATTTGAACTCAAGGCGAGAGCAATTGGCTCTGGTGGCCGAGAGATTGATGATACCTACACCTACGAAACGATTGCTCCAAGCGAGAGAAAGGTCATCGAGCTTTCGTTCTACTCCATCAAAGCAAACCGCATGAGGGGCTTATCGATTTCAGCAGACGCAACTGCTTTCATTATTCAAGGTAAAGGCAACGCTTCATGCGAGGTCAGCACCACCAATTAGATATCACTAAACACCTGATCAAAATCCTTTTCCACCCTTAACCTCCTCAAAAATCCATGCTTTCAATCAAGAATTTTTGCATCTCGGGGCCTGATGATGACGGAGACATGAGGGCTGAGGGTTCGTATGACTACACAAACAATTCGCATGAGTTACATGAATTGATCATTTCAAATTCACATGTGCTTACAGAAAACGGATTATTAGTTTCATCATCAGCTGATGAACACGAGGAGCACGTAGAAGTCGGAGAAAATATTGAATTAAATGTAAACAGTGGTTACTTCAAAAATATTGCTACGAGTAATTCTCTTCAGTTGCTTTTAAAAACTGTTGGATGCCGCTGCATTTACAAGGATATCGGTCAATTTGAAATTCTCCAGGGTTGTATCAGCGGCGATGCGGATCCTTTCGATCTAGGACAGGGATATTGGGTGCAAGGTATTTCAGTGAGCCTGGGTGAACCAGATGCAGAGAACGAAAGCATGCTCGAGATCAAAGTGCTGATACGTAATACATCAGGCTTTTACACACCCAAGATCAAGATCGAAGGCAGTGTTATTGGCCAAAATGGAAGAGAGCTCGATGAATGTTCAACCTATGGAGAAAGCATGATGCCAGGTGAGAATCGCTTGCTGATAGCTAGCACTTATTACAAAACAAGCCGACTTCGCAACTCCAAGGTATCCGTGCGTATATGCTTGTTTGTTCCATCCAGTAGTGAACAAGCCGAGGCTTGCAGTGCAATTAATTAGTTTTACTGGCGCCTGCTCAATGGGTAAGCCTAGAGGCCTTTTCGTGCTCACAAATTTAAATTTATGACCTCAACAATAGGGCTTGGGCTATTAATTTTTGATTAAAAATATATTCGCTCGCGG
>WTGE01000312.1 GCA_011525445.1 Synechococcus sp. CO36386bin_37 | reverse complement strand
ACTCTCATCTGCATCGGCCATCGGATAGACAAATCCTTGGGCGCGGCCACTCAAGACTGATTTGCCGATTGACATGGCGCGTTGTGCAGCAGTTGCTGCTTTTGCTTTCCAAACAGCATGTCTCTGGTTCCGCTTGCTCTTCGAGGTTTTCTTCTTCGGTACAGCCATTGAAGCCGGAACTCTTCCAAACGCCCATGATCCACTTTCGAGAGTCCGCTCGTCAAATCGCTACGCTTATGTCATCGCAGGAGAGGTGTGAGTTTAGGTCCGGAAGAACAAGAAATCGTCGTCTCTCAGGCTGATGAAAACAGTTCCAAGGAAAGGCCAGACAGCCCTTTTGCTCGGTTTAAACCGGAACCGCCTCCGACTTACAGCGAATTACTGACGCAAATTTCAGCTGGAAAAGTCAAAGAACTTCAGTTGGTACCAGGTCGTCGGGAAGTGAATGTCGAATATGACGATGGTCGTCGAGCCACAGTCTCGACGTTGGCGAATGATCAGATGATCCTGCGGACAGCTGAATCAGCCGGCGTCCCCCTCACCGTCAAAGATATTCGTCAGGAACAGGCTCTGGCGGGATTGGCTGGCAATTTGGCTTTGATCGCATTGATTGTGATCGGTCTTTCCTTTTTGCTGCGTCGATCAGCGCAAGCTGCGAATAAAGCCATGGGTTTTGGACGGAGTCAGGCAAGGATCCGACCCCAGGATGAAATTTCGGTCCGTTTTGAGGATGTCGCTGGAATCAGTGAAGCCAAAGAAGAGCTTCAGGAGGTTGTGACCTTCCTGAAGCAGCCGGAGAGTTTCATTCGCTTAGGAGCGCGGATTCCAAAGGGGGTACTTCTGGTTGGCCCCCCTGGAACAGGGAAGACATTGCTGGCCAAGGCCATTGCCGGCGAAGCAGGGGTGCCCTTTTTTTCCATTGCTGCCTCTGAGTTCGTCGAGCTTTTTGTTGGAGTCGGAGCCAGTCGTGTTCGAGATCTGTTCCGCAAAGCCAAAGAGAAATCCCCATGCATCATTTTTATTGATGAAATTGATGCCGTTGGTCGACAACGGGGGGCTGGAATCGGGGGAGGGAACGATGAGCGTGAGCAGACCTTGAATCAACTTCTCACTGAAATGGATGGTTTTGCCGACAATTCAGGTGTGATTCTCCTCGCCGCCACCAACCGAGCGGATGTGTTGGATACGGCTTTGATGCGTCCAGGTCGGTTTGATCGGCGGATTCATGTTGACCTTCCTGATCGCAAGGGCCGTGAGGCGATTCTGTCGGTCCACGCTCGCAGCAGACCTCTTTCAGATGAGGTGTCCTTGAGCGATTGGGCTCGACGCACCCCAGGATTTTCCGGCGCAGATCTTGCCAATCTGCTGAATGAGGCCGCCATTCTCACGGCCCGAAATGAACGCTCTTTCCTTGGAAGTTCAGAACTGGAAGCGGCTTTGGAACGCATCACAATGGGGTTAACCGCCTCTCCTCTTCAGGACAGTGCCAAAAAGCGATTGATTGCGTATCACGAAATTGGCCATGCCTTGGTGGCTGCCTACACACCCCACGCGGATCCCGTCGATAAGGTCACGTTGCTTCCTCGTAGTGGTGGAGTCGGTGGTTTCACTCGCTTCTTCCCCGATGAGGAGGTTCTTGATTCCGGTTTGGTGAGCAAGTCCTATCTTCAGGCACGTCTCGTGATGGCCCTGGGTGGTCGTGCGGCAGAGATGGTGGTCTTCGGTCCGGGGGAAATTACCCAGGGAGCCAGTGGTGACCTGCAGATGGTTGCTCATCTCGCCCGTGAGATGGTGACCCGTTTCGGTTTTTCTTCGTTGGGCCCCGTTGCTCTTGAAGGTGGAGATCAGGAGGTTTTTCTGGGCAGAGACTTAATTCATACCCGTCCGTCCTATGCAGAGAGCACCGGCAAAGCCATCGACACTTGCGTTCGTGAGCTGGCCATCCAAGCTTTGAACGAGGCGGTTGCTCTGCTGGAACCACGCCGTGAAGTGATGGATCGACTTGTTGAGGCCTTGATTACGGAAGAAACGCTCTCCGCCGAGCGCTTTCATGAATTGATAGATCTTGAGCAGCCCCAACACACCAAGGCTCTGGCACCACAGTCATCAGCGCGTTGATTCGCTTCACTTCCGTGGTGAAACTTCTTCCACCCATGGTTCGCTTCGGAATCTTGTTGGTTCCATTGATTGTTATTGGTTCAAGGTTGCAGGTTGAGTGGTATTGGTTCGATCAGTTTGATCTCGCATCGGTCTACAGCAAGCGTTTATTTCTGCAATCAGCTGGGACTCTGATAGGAGCTTTGTTGGTTGGAAGTTGCGCATTGTGGCGCCAGTCCTGGTTGCGCCCGGAGGCCTGTGATCGTGCACAAAGGAGTCCGGCCCTATCGGGGTATCGCTATGGGTGTTCTCTTCTTGCTTGCCTGTTGACTCTGATCACAGTTCTTGCAGTCGACACCCGTCTTGCATGGCTGGCATGGACTGAGCCGTTTTCCCTGTCTCACTGGTGGAGCCTTCCTTTTGAGACGGGCTGGCCAGGTCTGAGTGTCTCGATTGTGGTTCTGACGCTGATCATGTTCGGTCTGACGCGAGCCCGGCGTCTGGGTCTCGCTCAGATTTATGGAAGCGTTTGTTTCTGTTTGGTTGTCGCTCGCAGCTGGGGACTTTGGAGTCTTGCTTTCTCGATTCCTGATGGGGAGATTGTTGAACCCATGCTTGGCTCAAATGTGAGCTTTGGCCTCGGTCGCTTTTCAGCGATTGCACTGGCTCTTGAGTTGGTGTTGCTGCAGCTTTGTCTCACTCTCAGTACTGCGCTATGGGGTCGTTTAACGCGTTCACCCTGTTTGAGCGACTGGTCTTTTTCTGGCTTGTCTCCTCGTCAACGTGAGGGGTTGAGACCTGTGACTGCTCTCATCCTGATGATTTGTGCAGGAATGATGTGGCTCTCCAGGCATCAATTGCTCTGGACTCAGGAGGGAGTGGTTGCAGGAGCAGGCTGGCTCGATGTTCACCTTGCGCTTCCTCTTCGCTCTCTGAGCGCTGTCGCGATTCTGATGTTGGCGATTGCGGTACTGCCATCACCCCTCACCTACCTTCGTCGACGTCAGCTCAGGCTGATTCTGTCCTGTGTCGCGGTTGCGTCGTTGGGATTGGAGGTTGTTCTGTCTCCTTTTATGCACTGGCTGGTGTTGCGTCCACGGGAATTACAACTCGAAAGTCCTTATATCAGTCGTGCGATTGAAGCCACCCGCCATGCTTACCAACTCGATCGCATCACGACAAGGCAGGTGGATCGATCTCCGCGTTTGAGTCCGGAGGATCGTCAGAAAGGTGCGAGCACGTTGCGCAACATCCGCTTGTGGGATAGCCAGCCATTGCTGGATACCAATCGGCAGCTGCAGCAGCTCAGGGTGTATTACCGCTTTACGAATGCAGCGGTTGATCGATATCCCTTGCGTCCTGACTTGCTCGAACGCCAGCAAGTGATGCTGGCTGCTCGTGAACTCGACCAGACAGCCCTACCGAAGCGTTCACGCACCTGGCAGAACCGGCATTTTGTGTTCACCCACGGTTTTGGTTTCACATTGAGTCCGGTTAATTCCAAGTCTGCTGACGGATTGCCTGATTATTTTATTAGTGATATTGGCAGATCTGTACGGATCGATGGTAATGAATCTCTTGGAATCAGTCGTGCCGATGTAAAAAAAAATGTGCCGATCGGTCGGGCTTCACTGTATTTCGGAATGCTTCCTTCACCCTATGCAGTTGCACCTACAAGGATCGAAGAATTCAATCATCCTGAAGGTGATCAAAATACCTACAACCATTATTCAGGACGAGCAGGTGTCCCGCTTGGTTCGCTCATGCAACGGATCGCTGCTGCCATTTATATCCGTGATCCAAGGTTGCTGAATACGGGTGTTTTAAAGCCTAATTCTCATTTATTGCTCCGTCGGGATGTTAAGGACCGCGTGAATGCCCTTGCTCCTTTTTTGGAGTTGAAGGGTGATCCATACCTTGTTTCGGTTCCCATGGAGTCCAACACGGATTCCTATCAGGAAGATCAACATCAATACTGGATTGTGGATGGTTACACCAGTTCACGAACATACCCTTATTCTTCGCCGCTTCCCGATGGGCAGGAATTGCGTTATGTGCGCAATTCTGTGAAAGCAATTGTCGATGCTTATAACGGGACTGTGCATCTTTATATCAGTGAACCCGATGATCCGCTTATTCTCGGTTGGCAGAAGATTTTCCCAGAATTATTTCAATCTCTGGATGCAATGCCAACATCTCTTAGGGAACATTTGATGGTACCCACATCGATGTTTGAATTGCAGATCCAACAATTGCTCCGATATCATGTTACTGATCCGCGTATATTTTACAGTGGAGATGATGTCTGGCAGGTTCCGGTTGAACTCTATGGGAAGACGCAAATTCCAGTCGCACCTTATCACATAACAGCACAAGTTAAACCCAGTGTTGACTCTGAATTTTTACTTCTTCAACCTTTGACACCACTGGCCAGACCGAATTTGTCAGGTTGGTTAGCGGCAAGAAATGATGCTGATCATTATGGCGATTTAATTCTGTTACGCTTCCCAAGCGACGTACCTGTTTTTGGACCTGAGCAAATACAAGCGTTGATTAATCAGAATCCCACAATCAGCCAACAATTTGGCCTCTGGGATCGAGCTGGTTCGCAAGTTGTGCAAGGCAATTTGTTGGTGGTTCCTCTTGGCAATGCTTTGCTTTATGTGGAACCGATTTATCTGAAAGCGCGAAGAGGTGGATTGCCAACATTAACGAGAGTTGTTGTCAGCGATGGTGATCGTGTGGCGATGGCCAAAGATCTCAATACCGGACTTGATGCTCTTCTTCAAGGCAGTGCATCAAAAGATGTTGTCGTGCAGGATCTCAACAAGCCATCTCAAGCCGTTCCCTGATCGACCATTGAAAAGCCCGCCTTCAGGCGGGCTGCTCGCAATCGAGTGGACGGGACCGATTATCCGATTGCAGCAAAAAACTCTTTGCTGCCTTTGGGATCAGGTTTCATGGTCTTTTCACCAGGAGTCCAGTTGGCGGGGCACACCTCATCCGGATTGGACTGGACGTACTGGAACGCTT
>WTGE01000092.1 GCA_011525445.1 Synechococcus sp. CO36386bin_37 | reverse complement strand
GCATCAGGCATGTTGAGGCGGAGATTGTCCATCACCGTGCCGTCGAACAGAATCGATTCCTGGGGCACAAAGCCGATCTGGCGTCGCAAGCTGCCAATCTGAACTTTGCTGATATCAGTGCCGTCAATGAAAATTCGTCCTTTTTCGGCTTGGTAGAGGCCATCGAGAAGCTGCACCAAGGTGCTTTTTCCGCTCCCGCTTGAGCCCACTAAACCGATCACTTGGCCCGCTGAAAGCGACACTGAAAACTGATCAAGTTGACGATTACTGGTGAGGCCGTACGAGAAAGACACATTTTCAACGTCGATGCGGCCTGTGATGGCAGGCAAAGGCAGCATGTAACTCGAAGAGAGGGAGTCTTCCGGTTGATTGCCAAGAACATCGGCAAGAGAGTCCATGGCAGCTTTTGCGTCCTGGTATTGATCCGAAACGGAGGAAAGCTGAATCATTGAGTTGGCCAATTGCCCACCAAGAATCATGAAGACAAAGATGGCTCCAACAGTTGTGCCCCCTTGGATTGCAAGAACAGCTCCGACCATGATTAAGGCCAATCTTGTTCCCTTGGGAATTAAAAAGTTGATTTCGCGCGCCAGCACTTGCATGCGCTCCAGGCGAAAATCTTCGTTTGAAAATTTGCGATAGCGTTCGAGCCATTGCCAACGAGCTTGGGTCGCAAAATTTTGCGTTTTGACTGTGCGAATTGCGGACAAGCACTCCACTAAAAAGCCTTGAGCGTGGGACCAAGCTCTGTTTCTTTTTGTGATGGCCCGTTTGATCGGCTTACGGCTGAACCACGTTGCCAGGAACATCAGCGGGATCTTGATGAGCACAACAAGGGCCAGGATTGGCTGAATCGCGAACATCACGATTGCAATCAGAGGGATGAACACGAGATCCAGTGTTGTATTGATCACCGTTCCTGTGAGGAAGGAACGGACGCGCCTGAGGTCGTTGAAACGGCTGGAGAGATCGCCGACAGTTCTCCTGTCGAAGTACTTCATCGGTAGCCGGAAGAGATGGCCTACCACCTGGCTGCCAAGGCTGGTGTCAATCCGATCCGAGAGGTCCACAATCAAATTGTTTTGGAGTAATGCCAACACTCCTTTAATCACAATGATTAAGCCCATCAACATCCCAATTGGCCAGAGCAACCCGAGGTCGCGGGAGCTGATGACAACATCAACAATCTGCAAGATCGCCAGTGTGAATCCGATCTCCAGAACTTTCTCCGTGAAGCCAGAGAGAAAGACCAGACCCATCTGAAGGCGGTAGGGCTTCATCACGCTCCAAAACCAATCCAGATCGAATCGACTGGCCTGTGCATCCTGATCGTTGGATTCTGCTGGGCGGACCAGCATCAAATTCATGCCGTCTGGGCTTAGCTCAGCGAGCTGTTGACTGCTTAGTTCAACAACGCCTCTGCTGGGGTCAGCCACGGTCAACCCCCGTGGGCCTGCCTGTTCAATCAGCAGAAATCGGTTGTCCAGCTTGATCAACGCTGGCGGTTCAAGTCTGTGGATTTGATTCGATGGAGCGGATAAGGGCCGAACTTCGAGACCGAGGCTTTCCAGGATCTGACCCAGATGCAACAGCGAAATACCTCCGAGTCGCTGCTCGCAATCGAGCAGCACCTGCTCCACTGTGTCCCGAGGAAAGGGAAATTTGTAGCGGCTGGACAGTCTTTTGAGACAGATCAATGAAGAATTCAGAGGGCCGTCACCCCGTTCGCGCAGTGGAGGCAGGCGAATACGACTGATGAAACCGAATTCGCTGGGGTCGACAGGTTCGGGGAGATCATCGGCCTCAGAAGCTTGCTCCCAAAAGGCATGGGGCGCTCTGCCTGATTCCGCCGCTGACTGGTTACGGGTTCGACGGGCAGCGAGCGCTTCCTCCAGGGCTGAGCGTTGAACCCCAAGAAGGCGAGCTCCCAGCGGCAGTTGAGTGGACTCGGGATGCGGAGTCCAGTGGTCCAGCGCTGTACCGATCGGTATGTCTGAGGGAGTGGGAGCACTCGCGAGCCAGAGCCAATCCTGATCCAGATCGCAGGGGCGTCGCAGCTCCTTTCCTGTTCGAAGCTGGAGGGCTCCTGGTCGCCAAAGTTCGGCTAGAAGACCAGGGAGGTCGTCATAGCGCTGGGGCTGACGGCCCAGCCAGGCCAGCATCAGTTCGGCGAGCTCACTGCGATCGACGTCAATACATCCCTGTTGAAGAGTTTGTTCTGAAGGAAGCAGTTTCAGAAACTGGCGTGCCGGTAAAGCGGCCACCAGCGTTGGCTCCATGGCGATCGCGGATTCGCAGGGCCGACCACGCACCAGCCCGCACCAGCCAAGTGCATCGCCGCTCCCTAACCGTGCCAGCGTAAAAGGGCCCGTGGCTGGATCATCGGCAATCAGGCGAACAGCACCTTCGGCAATGAACATCACCTGATGGGGCAGGCGATCGGCCTGGAGGAGAGGTTGCCCGGTGCGGTAGCGCAACCACTGCAGTTTTGAGCGTTGCGCTTCAAGCCATCCCTGAATGGGAATAGGCAATGGTGCAGCTTCGTTGCTCATGGTTGAGGAATGGGGTGGAGACTCCCAGGGGCTGGTGGGTTGCTTAGAAGGGGATCAATGCATTGGCGGAGCCAGCTGCGATGGAGGCGTTCGATGAGTTCGCTACGCGTGGATGGGTTCCATTGGGCGGGTTGGCGTGAATCCAACCGCAGCACAATGCTGTTTCCATTGGCGATACGCAACGGCGGCTGCACAATTCCAGGCTGGGCTCGCAGGACTAAGCGATCCAGCGGACTGCTGAGCTCTTCAAGACGTAGGGGACCCAGATGCCCTCCGCTTTCGGCACTTTGGCCAAGCGAGTATGGAGCAAGGGCTCGAAAACTGGAATCCCCCTCTTGCAACTTGAAGTACCACTCCTGGGCGAGATGGGCATCGTCGCTCTGGAGAACGGAAAGGCAAACGGAATCGAGGGAGGTGCCCATCTCAAGAAATTGCTCTTGCGCTCTGGTTGAGAAGACCCTGTCTTTCCATTGCTCAAGCGAGTTGTCCTGAGCGACGATGGATTCAAGGCGACGGCCAATCCAGATCGCCAGCAGATCGGTTTCCTGAAGAGCTTCGATGACTTCAGCCGTTGGCCATTGCAGTGTGAGGGACTGCGAAAGTTGGTTGGTATCGGAATGATCCATGGAATCAGTCCCGCCAACATCACCCAATCTTGACGCAATTTGGGGCGAGATTCAAAAGTCCTTGCAGAATTCAGCCTGGCCCCAAGCCGAAGGTCTTCTGAGACGATTCGTGCAACTGGTGCCTAATGCGCCGGTTGATGTTTGGGATGTTTTGGCTTATGCGCTGCTGATGCAGGGGGATTATTCAGCTTGTTTGGCTGTATTGAAGCCTTGGAGCAATGAGGCGACGCGCACTTTTTGGGTGAATCACAAGCTTGGCGATGCCTTCCGTGGTCTCAATCAATTTGAGGAGGCGGCAGTTGCCTACAAAAAAAGCCTGTCGGACGGATCCGACACTTCCCTGACAGTGCGAAATCTGCTGCAGGTCCTTGATGCCCTCTCTCCTCAAAGGGCTGTTGCCCAGTTGGCTGAGTGGCAAACCAAGGGCAAATTGGAGCTCTTCGTCCTGCAGGGCGCACAGGAAGCTGCCGTCTTGGTTCCTGGTTTGGACTTGTCGGAAGCTCTCTTCACATTCGGAGCGATCAATGCCCCTTGCCGTCGGCGTCTGTTGGAGGCTGCCTGTTATTCCTTTGATTTAAAAACCTGCGAGAGGTTGCTTGAGGCTGCACGTGTTTCAGAAAGCGGCCTCACCGATTGGGAACTGAAATTCCAGGCAACTCTTGAAACATTCAGCGGTTGAGCGAATTCAGAAGCCAGCGGCCAAGCCGTTGGCGCACGATGCCAGTGAGTTTTGGACAGCTGAGTCGTTCACGCACAGCCTTCTGCCCCTGTCGCCCAAGATGGCTGGCGAATTCCCTGTTGCTGGCCAGCCTTTGCATGGTCCTTGCGGCAGCGTCGCAGTCCGGTTCAGCCCAGATGGCACCCGCCATGTAGTCACCACAAGTCCGCGCAATCGTTGTTGGTTGCCAAGGGATCAAGGCCGCACTTCCTGGTGGCATGAAGTCGAGGTTTCCGGAATACCCTGTGGCAATCACGGGCAGGCCCATGGCCATTGCATCAGCAAGGGTAAGGCCGAAGCCCTCAGCGCGATGCAGACTCACCAGTGCATCGGCTTGGGCATAGAGCCGATCGAGATCAGCCTGTGGAAGGAGGGTGGTGATCCAGCGGATGCGTGGATCACCTTTGGCAAGGGATTGAAGCGCTTGCGCTTGCTTGGGGAATTGTTCAGCACTGCTTGCTTTGATCAGAAGCTGAACAGACGGGCCTTCGTCGCGCTGGGGAGGGAAGGCGCGATGGAACGCCTCGATGACGGCTGCGGGGTTTTTGCGTTCCGTGGTGCTCCAGAAATCAAACAGGGTGAGGAAGGTGAAAGGTCGTTGCGCTTGGGTTGTCCTGGCTTCATTGCGTTTTGCGGCGCGACGCTCCAGATGACTCCAGTCGGGAAGGTGGGGCAATGCGATCACAGGCACTGGTGAACGTTGCGCGAGTGCCTGAGCCGTAAAGGTGCTGGGGCACCAGATTTCGTCGTACCCAGCGAAATAGGCCTCCCAGCCAGCTGGGAATTGCTCCAGTTCCCAGGCCCAATAGCCGATGCGCAGCGGCGCTTTGAGTGAATGCTGCTCCAACAGTTCTGGATTGCTGGCCAGAACGTTGGGATTGGTATGGACCAGATCCATGAATGGCCGGACCTTGCCATCACTTGGATCCCAGTCACTTAAAGGCAGTTGCTGAATGGCCGCATGACTGGTGAGCGCTAGATCGCAATAACTCAACTTGCAGCCCACGGCTTCCAAGGTCCTCGCCGTGGCACGGGCGCCCCCGGCAAGCCCGAAACCAGAGCGGAGATGGCCGTAGAAGCGAATGCGCACTGGTTGATCCGACGTTGCCTGAGATGGATAATGCTCTTCATTCTCCTGTTCCAACGGGCCCATCTTTTGACACGTTCTGAGGGGCTAGAGCTGGCGCGTGAGCAAAGGCGTTCGCTGCACAGGCGAAGATTGAGGGGAACAGCTGAGGCGCAAGCCTTTGTACAGGC
>WTGE01000040.1 GCA_011525445.1 Synechococcus sp. CO36386bin_37 | reverse complement strand
CTACCTGAATGAGCGTGACGCTGTGGTGAAGCAGCTGGGGGATCGCTTCAAGGCTCAGCCGTCCGAGATCGTTGACCGTGTGGCGACCCTCCAGGAGGAGCTCAAGGCCACCGGCAAGGCGCTGGCTGCGGCTCAGGCGGAGCTTGCGGTGGCCAAGGCCGCTGCTCTGGCCGGCAAGGCCAAGGCCGTGGGTGACTTTCAGCTTCTGGTGGAACGCCTCGACGGCGTGGATGGTGCCGGTCTGCAGGGAGCCGCCCAGAGCCTGGTCGATCAGTTGGGGGATGGCGCGGCTGTGGTGATCGGTGGTCTGCCGGATCCCGCTGATCTCGGCAAGGTGATCCTGGTGGCGGCCTTCGGTAAGCAGGTGATTGCCGCTGAGCTCCAGGCTGGCAAATTCATCGGTGGCATCGCCAAGCTTTGCGGCGGCGGCGGCGGCGGACGGCCGAATCTGGCTCAGGCCGGTGGCCGTGATGGTGCTCAACTGACGTCAGCTTTAGAGACTGCTGTTGTTGAGTTGCAGCAAGCTCTGGCAGATGCATGATCCACCGGTTGATTTCACCGCTGATATGGCCACGATGGAGATTCATCGTGGTCTTCACACGTGGAACATGCCCTGGGTCTAGTTGAGCAGCCTCTTGATCTCCTCATCCTGTTGATCCTGGGACATTTTGTTGCTGATTACCCCCTGCAGGGCGACAAAATGGCTGTGGAGAAATGTCCTGGAAAGGACGTGACTCTGGACTGGAGGTGGTGGCTCTCAGCCCACGCGGGCACCCATGGTTTTTTTGTTGCCCTTTTGACGGGTATTCCATGGTTGGGTTTGACTGAGATGGCTTGTCACTTTGTGATCGACTTCGGAAAATGTCGATTTGGCTACAAGCTCATCGTCGACCAGGCTCTGCATTGGAGCTGCAAGTTGGCGTGGGTTCTTTGTGTGATGATCATCAAATGATCTGCCTCTAATTAATTACGAATAAAGAGCGATGGGAAGTTTGTTGCTGAGTATTCTTTTTCTGCTGACATTTCTGCTTGGGAGAATTCGTCGGTTGGGATCAAGCCGATTGAGTCGTTTCATCCCAAGTATGGTGTTTTTCCGTGTGTCTCTCGCGGCGGCTCTTCTGAGTAGAGGGCTGACGGCTGCCGGGCTTGAAGGAGACATTGTCAACTGGATCGCTGTCGTTGCAAAAACTGGCCTTTATGTCGCCTTTGTGGAGTTGGCCCTCGATGTGATTTGGGCTTTGGTTGTCCGTTTGAGTCCACGAGGGATGGCCCCGCCGCGGATCCTCAAGGATCTGGCCCTTGTGGCAGCTGCTTTGGTCGTGGTGGCGGCTGAGCTCAACAGCCAGGGTCTGCTGACAACGGTCGGCTCAGCAGCTGTTCTGGGTGGCCTTGCCTTCATCGTTGGTCCAGGTTCTGCCACACAGATCAGCAACATTTCATCTGCACTGGCTGTTCAGGTGGAGCGTCAATATGAGGTTGGTGATTGGGTTGAAATTGCGGGCGAGCTGGGTCGTGTTGATAATATTTCTTGGAATAGTACGTATCTTTATGATGATATAGATGATCGATATGTAATTATTCCTAATTCGTTAATTGATCATAGTAAGACGATTAATTATTCGCGCCCCTCTCCGTCGCAATACAGGCTGGAAGTTGAAGTGGGTGTTCCTCTTGCCATGCCTCCTGGGCATGCAATTCAAGTCTTAAAGAGTGTTTTGGGGTCGCATGGTGAGGTTATCAATAAGAGTCGAAATGCAGTTGTCATCAGGTCCATTGATCGTGATTCTGTTAATTATGCGCTGAAATTTTTTGTGGCTGACTTTGCTTCTCGCAATAAAATTCGGACCGAGGTTTTTGCAAGTGTCTGGTACGCAATTGAGCGTGCTGGCTACTCATTGCCGCATGCCACGGTTGATCTGCGCACCGAACAAGTTCGACGTCAACTGAAGATCAAGCAACAATCCGAAGGTCAAGAACGGAGTTTTAATGTGCTGAGGAGGATTGAGCTCTTCTCTTCTTTGTCTGACGATGAGATCAACAGTATTGTCTGTAATGACCGCCTCGTTAGTTTTGGGCCCGGCGAGATGGTGGTGAAGAAGGGAGAGGTTGGTGGTTCGATGTTTGTGATTATGGAAGGAAGCTGTTCGGTTCTCATTGCGGATCCATCTGATGAGGGCGCCATGATGGAAGTGGCACAGCTCAAGTCTGGAACCATTTTTGGTGAAATCTCTGCACTCACGGATGCACCACGCACAGCCTCGATTAAGGCAATCGGTCACGTGCTGCTCCAGGAAATCAGCCAGCGTCAGATTGAAGCTGTCTTTCTCAATAATCAGACTGCAATGGCTGAATTTGCCAAAGTGATGGCAACACGGGAGGCTGGTTTGAAGAATATTACGATTGACGAGAAGAATGTATTTGAAATGGGATTAGTTGAACGCATGACGAAGACGTTCAGCAAGCTGATGAACTCCTGAGGGCTCAAACCATCCAGGCCTGCCTCCTTGGATGGTTTGGACAAGACCCTCAGTTTTTGTGAGGATGGGTTGGAGTTTCTTTGACGGGCATGAATTCCTCCGCCATGAAGGCTGTCCTTCTGATGGTTGCAGGCTTGAGTGCCTTGCATGGCCTCATGCCGATCACAGCGCTGGCGCAGGCCAACCTTCGAAACAGTTTCCCTGGCAGAAGGGTCGGTGGTGGTACCAGAGGGGAATGCAGTGCCCGGACCCTGGCTCATCTGGTACCAGACAGCAGTGTCTTTGCTCCTGGAGCGACATTGCAGCTGGGATTGGTGCAGGGGCCTACCGCCAACCCTGTGAGTCTCAACATCAGCTTTCAACCCAAGTCTGGTGGATCCTCAACCACCAGGACACTCCCTGCTGCTCCCGCTGCCGTGATCTTGATCAGCAGTTCCAGCATCAGCGCTCCCACCATTTGGGAGTCCGAGTTTGATTGTGCCTCCGCTGACGCTTCGGCGAGCAGTGACCCCTTAGCGTTTGTTGAGACGGCTTCTCCGCCTGCCGTCAGCCTTCTGGTTCCGGAGCCTGATGTCAGTGATGCTCCGATTCAGTCTGCTCTGAAGACGCTGCGCAGCAGCTGCGGTACGAGTGTTCCGACAACTTCAACGTTGCAGACGTTCGGCCTCGCTGATTTGGTTACTGCTGAGTGGCCAAAGCAGATCCCTGTTCGCTGTCCATCTTGAGTTCGTGAACATCAAGAGTTTCATCACGACCTTTGACATGAAATGTCCCCCAATGGTTCAGCTGCAGCGAACGACGGAAAACATCTGGTAGCAGCTCAAGGGTCTTGGCGGAGAGCAATACTCTGAGAACACCGGTGTGACGATGTTTTTCAAGACTTTCAAGCCGTGACGCACAATTCACTGTGTCACCGATCACAGCGTATTCGATTCGTGCGGGACACCCCATGGATCCAACCAGGGCCTCGCCGGAATGGATGCCGAGACGCACGCGCATTTCTGGTTCTCCCGCAGCGCGAAATTCTTGATTTAATTTTTCGAGTCCGGTTTTGATTTCCATGGCGGCCTCGATAGCAGCCTGGGCTTCTGCTGATGTGTCTCCTGCGATTGGAACTCCAAACACCGCTAACAGTCCGTCACCGGTGAATTTGTTCACCATGCCGCCACGATTGGTGATAGCAGGAACACAAACACACATGCCCCTGTTCAGCCAATCCATCAGCTCCCTCGGGCTTAAACGTTCCGAGACCGATGTAAACGAAACGGTGTCTGTGAACAGTGCCGTGACAGGCAATTGGCGACCTTCAAACTGCCCGTTGCTCAGCAATTCGTCGCGTTGATCCCAGAGCTGCTGTGCCACAGCAGGTGAGGTGGTCTGGCCAAGCAGGTCACGGATCTGCTGGGCGTGTTGCTGGCTGATCGCGCCCCGCCGCAACCAGCTCGCTCCGCCTGTGCTCAGCAGTCCTGCGAGGGGAAGAGCCATACCGATCCAGATGTGATTCCAGAGCAGCACCGTGATTCCGCCGGCCGTCGCAACGCTCAGCAGACCGACTGCAATCACACTGCGGCGAAGGCTTGGCAGCCTTTCCCCAAGCAACAGGCCCAATGCCATCCAGAACGCCACCAGCAGGAGGTTGCCCCATCCCGGCATGATCCAGCCAATGGCGAGGTTGTTGTTGCGATGGTCCAACAGTGTGGCGATTCGATTGGCATGGATCTCGACACCAGACACCTGGAACATCTCTTGCCCCCGGCGAAAGCGGCTGTGCGGCACGTTGAACAGATCGCGTAAGGATGGCGCAGTGCTGCCGATCAAGACGATTCGATCCTTGATCGCGGTATCGGGGATGTCGCCATCAATGAGCTCAGCCAGGGAGTAGAGCGGATAGCTCAAGGGTTCGCGAAACCGCAACAGCCGTTGCAGGCCTAGCCCTGCGTCAACTTCATTGTGGTAACCACCCCCATCAGCGCTTAACCAGGCGTCCTCGAAGGTCCCATCATCCATGGCTTGGCGCAGGCTCTTGTCACCCGTGGCGACCTCCATCACCCGCATCGCGAAGGAGACCGTTGCTTCGTCCTGACCGGTGACGTGGACCAGATCCCTGCGCAGGATGCCGTCGGCATCGAGGCTGAGATCGTTGTAGGACTGCCGTTCCGGCGGGGTGCCGGGGACCGGCCCGATGCCAGAGGCAACATTGAAAATCGACACCAGCGTCGGTTCGTCACGGAACCGATCGCGGAGACACTGCTGCTGCTCTCCAACGCCCTTGTCGCGGTAGATGTCCAGCCCGATGACGCCAACCCCCGTGCGGTTCAGCCGGTCGAATGCCTGGCAAAACAGGCCATCGTCTATGGGCCAGCCGAAACGCTGGATATCGCTCTCCTCGATGCCGATCAGGGTGATCGGCGTGTCCTTGCCGGATGCCGCCGGGCGCTGACTGGTGATCAGGTCGTAAAAGACCAGATCGACGGTTTGGGCCAGACCTGTGCTGCGCAGCAGCACAAGCACCAACACAGCTGCGGCGTATGGCCCGATGCGTTGCAGCAATTTCCGGAAGCGCTTCATTCCTGCAAGTAAGTCGTCTGGTCAAGGCTGGTTTTCAGATGGCTCATCAACAGCCGGGCGTCTTCGATCTGCAACGTTCCTCGTTGAATGGCGGCCTCTGAAGCCTGGCGCAGCCGCTCCAGCATCAGGTCTGGGT
>WTGE01000378.1 GCA_011525445.1 Synechococcus sp. CO36386bin_37 | reverse complement strand
TCAGCAGCCCTTACACCATGATCACCGTTGAGCGGGCAGCTCAACGGTGGCCCGATCACGAGCTCTGTTTTGTAGTCGGAAGCGATCTTGCAGCTCAGATCCCTCATTGGAAGCAAAGTGAGCTCTGGCTAAAGCGCTGCAAGCTTGGAATCGTGCCTCGAGAAGGATGGCCATTAGAGCGCAAACACCTCGAGCACCTGAGGCAGATCGGTGCAGAGATCAGGGAACTCCCTCTGCAGATTCCTGAAACAGCAAGCTCCAGCATCCGCACAACCCACGCTGCCGATCAGATTCCCCAATCGCTCTTGCCACTCTTGTTGCAGCACAATCTCTATGGACTCCAACACGTTCGTTCCTGAATCGCCATGCGCATCGCCCTGGCCCAGACCAATCCTCTGGTAGGCGATCTCTCCGGAAACGCCGCAGGCTTACTGGACGCCTGCTTCGCGATCACCGAACAGGATGACCAAAACTCTCCGATTTTGGTCGTGAGCCCAGAACTATCCATCTGGGGCTACCCACCTCGAGACCTGCTGTTCAGCTCCGAGCACCTTCAGCAACAACACCAGGCCCTGACCCAGATCCAAAAGGGCCTCAGCCAGACTCGGCCGAATACTTCGCTGCTGGTGGGCGTGGTGGAGCCTGCACCAGATCAGCAACACCCGCGGCTTTTCAATGCGGCTGCACACGTTGAAGCAAACGGATGGCGAATCGTCGCCCGCAAACAACTCCTTCCCACCTATGACGTCTTTGATGAATCGCGTTACTTCAGACCGTCGACCCATCCCTGGGTTCTGAACTTTGAAGCTGAAGGGCGGCATTGGCGGCTGGGCCTGACCATCTGCGAAGACCTATGGGTTGAAGATGCGCTTCAAAAGCAGCGTCTGGTTGGGCCGGATCCGATCGCCAACCTCATTCCCGAACAGGTGGATATGTTGCTGAACCTTTCTGCCTCGCCCTTCGGACGAACCAAAGCTTCAGTCCGCCATCAGCTGGCCAAACGAGCTGCTTCAAGGCTCAATTGTCCTGTTGTGTATGTGAACCAGGTTGGAGGCAATGACGAACTTGTCTTTGATGGTGGCAGTTTCGTGATGGCCGCCTCTGGCGAGGTGGAACTGCAACTCCCCTTCTGCCAAGAGGCGGTTGCCATCTGGAACCACGCTGCCAAAACCACCACAGCACCATCACCCCCAACCAACTGCTGTCAAGCCAATGCTGACGGCAACCCTTACGGCAACTCCGATGGAGATGATCTCGCCCAACTGTTTCAGGCTCTCGTGCTCGGGGTACGTGATTACGCCGGCAAATGCGGCTTTGATCGCGCTCTGCTGGGACTGAGTGGTGGCATTGATTCAGCGCTTGTGGCTGTTGTCGCGGCAGCAGCGCTCGGAAGCGACCGGGTCCAAGCCCTGTTGATGCCTTCCCCCTGGAGCTCAAAAGGGTCTGTTGACGATGCTGAGGCGCTGGCGAAGCGCCTTGGCCTGAGCACGACAATCCTGCCGATTCAAACCTTGATGGCTGGCTTTGAATCCACCCTCACCTCGGCGCTGGATCAAGCACCATCAGGTTTAACAGCGGAAAACCTGCAGTCCCGTATCCGCGGCACCCTGCTTATGGCTGTGGCCAATCAACAGGGTCAACTGCTGCTTTCAACGGGCAATAAGTCCGAGCTTGCAGTGGGGTATTGCACCCTTTACGGCGACATGAACGGAGGTCTGGCGGTCATCGGTGATCTCTATAAATCCACAGTGTTTTCCCTTTGCCGTTGGCTGGACAGCCCTGCCGCCTTGGTCAGCCGGCAAGCACTCGGTCTGCCAGATCAAGGAAAGCTGATCGGACCAGAGATCCTGAACAAACCACCGAGTGCTGAACTGCGCCCCGACCAGCAGGACACCGATTCGCTTCCCGATTACGCAATCCTCGACCCCCTTCTGCATGAGCTGATCGAGAAGCGCAGCTCTGGTGCTCAATTGATCGCGACCGGCCACGAGCCTGGCGATGTGAAACGGATTGAGCAACTCTTCCGACGTGCCGAATTCAAGCGACGACAGGCGCCACCTGTCCTGAAAGTGAGTTGCCAGGCCTTTGGGAGCGGATGGAGGCTCCCCATCGCCGCCCGCTGATTTCAACTCACATAAACCACTGGCGAATCTGGCTCGACGGGGTCAGATTGAAGCAACGTCTTCGGCAGTCATGGCTCCATCCGTACTGACGGCTCCCATGGCCACCATCGGAGTTCCCACAGAGCTCAAGGTTGATGAGCAACGCATCGCGCTCACACCTGATGCCGTGAAGGAGCTTGCCTCTCACGGCCTGGAGGTTCGCATTCAAAGCGGAGCCGGCGCCGGTGCCGGAATCAATGACGAAGCCTTTGCCGCTGCAGGAGCACAGATCGTTGACCAAGACCAGGCCTGGGCCGCTCACCTGGTCGTGAAGGTGAAGGAACCACAGCCTGAGGAATTCCGCTTTCTACGGGAAGACATGGTGCTGTTCACCTATCTGCACCTAGCGGCCTATCCAGAAGTGGGAGAAGCCCTGCTTGCAGCTGGCACCACCGGTGTGGCCTACGAGACGGTGCAATTGGAGAACGGCACCCTTCCACTGCTGGCACCCATGAGCGAAATCGCGGGACGACTGGCTGCACAAGTTGGCGCCCGATTGCTGGAACGCCCTCAAGGGGGCAGGGGTGTTCTGATTGGAGGGTGCACAGGCGTTCAACCGGCTCGCGTTGTGGTGCTCGGTGCAGGCACCGTGGGCTGGAATGCGGCAAGGCTGGCGGCAGCAATGGATGCAGAAGTGATGCTGCTGGATCGGTCTCCAGAACGTTTGCGAAGTCTGGAGGCCTGTCGCAGTGGACGGTTGATGAGCGTCGTCAGCAGCCGTGGACTCCTTGAAAGGCTGATCCCCACGACTGACCTGCTGATTGGTGCTGTTCTGACTCCTGGTGGAAGAGCACCAACATTGGTGGACGAAGCCATGGTGAAAGGGATGAAACAGGGGTCAGCGATCGTCGATGTCGCCATCGATCAGGGAGGCTGCATCGCCACAAGCCGTGAAACTACCCATACCAATCCCACCGTGGCCATTCATGGGGTGCAGCACTACGCAGTTGGAAACATGCCTGGAGCTGTGCCGTTCACGTCAACCGAAGCTCTTGTGAGCGTGACGCTGCCTTACATCCTTGGCATCGCTGGGAGGGGCCTGGAGGAAGCTGTGACGGAACGCCCTGAATTGCTGTCTGGGTTGAACACCGTGCAAGGGGCCGTGTGCCACCCCGGAGTGGCCAAAGCATTGGAAGTTCCGCCTCGACATCCCATGGCTTGCCTGCGCTAACTCTGGTTACGGGACAGATGACTTCTTTCAGCAGAACGCTGCACAGACGCAATGTGGTTACAGCAAAAATGAAATCAAAAATACTGGCACAAGAAAGATCAATATCACTGAGGAAGACAGTGCCAAATCTCAAGTTAAAACGCTCAGATTAAGACACTGAATTCAATCAATGGGCTCAACTTTACTACAAAATACTAACAATGACCAATTACCTTTTCCGAGATGGAGTGCAACTCGATCTCGGCGATTCTGACGCCATTATCACAACCCCTTACGCCACCAGGTCAAACCCAAATCGCCAGAAAGTACGCATTAAATACGCGGAATCCTCCGTCAAAGATCTTTTAAACAAACTCTCACAAACTGGAATAAATGGCAATCCACTTATCAAAAAACCGAACAAAAAAGATTCCAAGATGAAGCACTCCTGCTGCAAACAAACACTTGAGAAGCTTTACAAACGGGGATTAATCATATGCACAATCGAAGGATGCAATGGCATAGCTCTTCGGACTTTGCCTAAGAAGCCAGGACTCAAACTGCATCCCTTCCCAGGTCTGAATCATGAGGTCAAACTCTCAAGATTCGCAAACATCCATATTTACGAAAAGGGATTCGAGATTACATCACCCCTTTCGGCAGCAAGATTGCAAATCCAGGATGATCGGCTCTATGGATTAATCCCAAAGCTCGCAACTCCCTGCCCGATCGAACAATTCCGGGCATTCCTACCAGAAGATTTACAAATCCACTATCAAGACCTGATCTCCCTTTTATTAAATTCTGGCATTGCTGGGATCAGCAACACCAATCAAAACATCGAAATCGACCTGGAGCCCATCAAAGCTGGCTGGAGCAGGCAAGATCTGACATTTCACCACAACACCCGTTGCAACAGCGTTGATCTTGATAACGAAGACTCATGGACAAAGCCGGTCACACGTCAAGGACCGCCCGCCAAGCATCAACGCATCATTCTCAGCAGATTGACACTGCCAAAACCATCGATCCATCTTCACAACGCAAACTTCTACCAAATCATTCAGAAACGCCAGACCATTCGTGCATATCAAACGAGGCCTATCAATATTGAGGCCTTGGGAAATCTTCTCTGGTATTCGATGCACACACGAGAGGAAATTCTCTGCGACCCTGGCTTACCCCGCGCCTATGAAGGTCTACTGAGACCTGTCGCCAGTGCTGGCGCCATCCATTCCATTGAGTTTTATTTGTGCATTAAGCAATGCACCGGCATCAGCCCAGGTTTTTATCATTACGACTCTTTTGAACACTCACTGGGCAGGATCAGCGATTTCAATGAAGCCTGCGAAAACATGCTTGCTCTGGCAGTCAATACAACATGCCGGCCGCCTCAAGCCGACTCTGTGTCTCCAAGCCAAGGCCAGCATCCCGATGTCTTAATCGTGATGGCAGCGCGCTACGAAAGGCAGGCAAGCCTTCATTTCAACACCGGACTGGCTTATGCGCTGATCCTGAAAGATGCAGGTTCGATTTACCAACAACTTTATCTGGTGGCTACGGCACTGGAACTCGCTCCTTGCGGGTTGAGTTTTGGAAGTAGTGAGTTATTGGAGCAAGCATCGGGCATCTCAGGCACAGTGGAATGCTCCGTTGGTGAATTCATGATCGGAAACCCGAATTCAACATTCAATCCATGACATGAACTCTCGGCTTTTTGAGACTTGATTGCGATTGGGGAAAAGCCGAGGATCAAAGCATTTCCTGCCGAGCATTGTTGGTGCCTGCCGAATCCTTCTTGAACCAATGTTCCTTCAAGAGGTATTACGGCAAATTGAAACCACCTGAACAAACTTCAGATCCGCTACTGCCGCAATTGAAGTATCCGCTAAGCACGTCAGATAGGTCTACAAC
>WTGE01000292.1:1904-5248 GCA_011525445.1 Synechococcus sp. CO36386bin_37 | reverse complement strand
GCATAGGCCAACGACAGCGGCCAACCAAACCGAAAAAAGTCATAAAAGCGGTATCGCCCGGGCGCATACACCATCAGGTTGGTTTGATAGCCAATTGGTGATAAAAAACTCTGACTGGCTGCAAAAACCACCGCAGTGGCGAACAGAATCGGCGTCTGATTCAATCCCTGGGCGACGGCAGCAGCAATCGGCAAGAGAAGAGCAACGGCAGCTGCATTACTCAGCAACTCCGTTGCCACCAAAGTGATTGCGTAAATCACCAATAACGCCAGGTAAGGGGAACTGTCTCGCAGCAGTGTGAGCAAACTCAAGGCCGCTTGATCAGCCAAGCCGGTTTTCTGCAGAGCCACACTGAAGCTGTACAACCCACCCAACAACAGATAAAGATCCCAGCGAATCGAACGCAGAGCCGTTCCCGCATCCAGGCAATTGCCGATCACCAACACCCCCACTCCCAGCAAAACGGCTGCCACCAGTGGCATCACATTGAGACCCGCCAGCAACAGCACAGCCAGCATCACGCTGATGGCCAAACCCTTGCGATGGGTGGAGGGCAGATCATTGTCGAGCTGGTCCAACACGACCAAATCACTGGATTGCTGCAACCCGCGCAAAGCATCCAGCGGAGCCTGCAGAAGCAGCATGTCTCCTTCTCGCAACATCAACCGCCCCAGACGATCGCGCAGGATGCTGCTGGCTCGGTTCACCGCAAGCACTGTGGCATTGAAGCGCTGACGAAAACGCAACTCCCGCAACGTGGCGCCAGCCAATAGGGAACCGGAAGGCACGAGGACTTCGGCATGGCGAATGTGAGGCAATTCCTCAGCAAGCAGGGTTCCTGCCAGATCCACCATTCGGTCTTGCTGCAAACGCAACAACTCCTGGCGGCTGCAGCGCAACAACAATCGGTCCGCAGCTTCCAGGCGCAACTGCGCCAGAGGAGGCTGCAGCCGCTGCCCATCGCGATGCACATCGAGCACATCCACATCAAATCGGCGTTGCAACCGGCTTTCGTGCAGGGTGACGTCGCACAGCGGCGAACGGGCTGGGATCACCACCTCAGTGAGGTAACCATCTCGGCTTAAGGCCTGGAGATTGTCATCGCTTTGATCACCGCGATCAGGCAAGCAGCGAGCGCAAAGAACGAGGTAGCAAGCACCCAGCAGCCAGACCGGAATGCCGATCGCCGTGAATGAAAACAGCTCATAGGTGCCATAGCCCAGGCGCGTGACCAGATCACTGGCGAGCAAGCTTGTGGACGTGCCAATCAGGGTGATCGTGCCGCCGATCAAGGTGGCAAAGGACAAGGGCATCAACACCCGCGACGGACTGATCCCACGGCGTTGACACCAACCCTGAACCACCGGAAGCAAGATCGCCACAATCGGAGTGTTGGGAATGAATCCAGAAATCGGAGCCACCACAAATCCAAACACCACCATCAACTGGCTGGGATTACGGATCCGCGGTGAGGCCAGTAATTCCCGCAACCGATCCAAGGCTCCGCTGTGGAGCAAGCCATTGGAGAGCACAAACAAGCCCACCAAGGTGATCAAGGCGGGACTGCCGAAACCAGCGAGGGCTTCCGTGGGCGTGAGCACGCCTGTGGCCATCAGCAGACCTGCGGCCAACAGAGCCACCAGCTCCGGTGCAAGCCAACCGCCAACGAAACAGGCGATTGCCAGCACCAATAACAGCAAGGTGATCAGAGCGCTCAAGACGTCCTCACTGACATCAGCCTCGAACCTCTCGACAGAGCAAGGCGACCGGAGTGCTGCATACGAGAAGAAAGCCCATCCGAGGGATCAAAGCAAGCGGCTGTTGCACGGACAAGGCTCGTTGTCAGGCCTGCCTAACCCCATCGTTCTCTCTTGTTGCCATGGAAAAACGATCTCCAACTGCGGCACTTGATTGGCCCATAAAGGACATTCTGGGGATCGAGCAAAGCCATCCGTTCGGTCAACAACCGATGCATCACGAAATAGCTCTTACGAAACATGCGTATGGCCTCGCTAAGTTAATTTGATAAGGATCTTCAGCCAACGTTCTGCCACTGCCAAAGTCTGTGAACAGGCCATCCACAACCATGACCAGCCTGGCGGCCCTTCGCACCCAACGTCATGCTCAGTGGCTGCGCGATCTGAGACTTTCCCTGCTCGCATTAGTTCAGTCCAGTGCAGAGCGACCCGATCAGATTTATCTGTTTGGCTCCCGCGCTCGCGGCGATTGGGATGGCCTGTCCGATACTGATCTTTTGGTTGTGGCCGCCAGTAAGCGCCTGGCCGACCGTTGGACCGATCAATTGCTCGATCATGGTCTTGCAGACGACGTGATTGGTCTCGACCGAGAGGCCTGGGCTCAATTGCCAGAGAGCGATTCGGCAATCTGGCGCCATGTTGCCAAGGTCGCAATCCCGTTGCTGGCGGAGGTCTCATGAACGCCAGGCCAGATGCATGGCTGCGCCAAGCCCAGAACGACCTCGAGCTGGCTCAGTTGGCGAAAGACAACGGGTTTTTTGCCCAAGCTTGCTTTTATGCATCACAGGCAGCCGAGAAAGGCTTGAAAAGTGCATTGCTGGAGTTGGGACTGGAGCCGCCCTACACGCACGTGCTTAACGACCTGGTGCAACGGCTGCAGCAGGCAGGTCTCGAAACGCAGGACTTAGAAGCACTACCGCTCAGGAGACTCAGCCGCATGGCGATCCAATCCCGCTACCCGTTGGATGCCACACCGCCCTCTGAGTTGTTCGACCCAGATGAAACCGATCAAGCCCTGACAACGGCACGAGAGGTTTTGACCATTCTCAAAGCTTTGGATCAACAGTGCTGAAGGCTGATGCAGGGTTAAAACCCAAAAAAACAGGATTAATCTGAAAATATTTGACTACCTGAAACACTTTTGACCATGCGCCTTCCGTTGAACATCACCACAACTGGAACTGCATGGAGCCAATGTTCATCAAACATCGGCTGAAACCCATAGCCCGCCGATTGCACCTGCTGCAGATCGCCTCCTGGACCTATGAGCTCTACCGGCTGATCCGTCAACCCCATACCCATGGAAGTCTCGTTGCAATTTGGCAGGACAATCTGTTGCTACTGGTGCAAACAAGCTACAGGAAAGGTTATGGCTTGCCCGGAGGAGGTATTCAAGCCGGAGAAAATGCTCGGGATGCAGCCGTGCGTGAACTTCAGGAAGAACTAGGACTTGTGATCGAAAGCAGCTGGTTACAAGATCCGTGGACGATCTCCGAACGACAAACGGGTGGGCTCAACACGGTGACGATTTTTAGCCTGCTGTGGGATCAACACTTAACCGATTCGATTGATGTACCGAATCGCCCA
>WTGE01000292.1:0-1804 GCA_011525445.1 Synechococcus sp. CO36386bin_37 | reverse complement strand
TAGCCTGCTGTGGGATCAACACTTAACCGATTCGATTGATGTACCGAATCGCCCACCAGTAGAAATTGATCAGCTTGAAATCACTGCCACAGCTTGGATGAGCAGGGAAGAAGCTCTGGATCAACATCTCCCAAACCACTTACGCCGCTATCTCGAAACACATGATGTTCGGTCAAAGACTCATGAGCTGTGATTACATCCGCCCCTGCAGGCGATAAAGGATCGTGCCAGCGGTTTCACGCAACGCCAAACGATTGCGGGTGCGACCACTGACCTGCGGAGCAACAGCCAATGGAAGCACCTTGAGCCCCTGACGGCCAAAGGCACGGGCAGCACGGGGAAGTTGCCAGGGATCAGTGATCAACAGCACCGGTGCTTCGGGATGGTTGCGCTGAAGCCATTGAGCGGTAAGCGTGGCGTTCTCCCAGGTGTTACGGGCGCAGGAATCACCAGCTACACGCTCCGCTGGTGCACCCAGTTTCACCACCCGCTTCGCCGTGGAACGGCGAGCACCAGACACGTAAACAGCCTCCACCTTGTGATCGTTCAAGAGTTGGGCAGCCTTCCTGGACGTTGCCCTACCAATCTTCTCTCCACGACCTAATAACACTGCAACGGGCCGTGGTGCATCCTCAGCAAGCTCAAACGCAGGCGGCAGCTGGGATGCAAGCCAGACGCTGAGCCATTGCGTGGCCAGTGGAGAATAAATGGTATTCACCAGCAGAACCGCACTGACCACAATCAACGCACGACCCAACCAAGGAAATCGAATCGGCAGGACAACAATTAACGCTGTAATGAACAGGCCAACCAATAATGAAAACAGCCAAGGAGTAAAGAGAACGTTGAGCAAAGACTCACGCCAACTGAACCAAACTGAGGCAACTGGTTTGCAATCGATCCAGTCAATAGGCATTCCCGGAGCGAAGACGCAGGAAGGTTTTGATCAGGATCTTGATGTCAAGCTTGAGACTCCAATCACGTTGATAAGCCAGATCGGCATAAATGCGATTTTCCATGTCTGAAAGGTTGCGCGTTTCACCCCGCCAGCCACTCACTTGCGCTAAACCGGTAATACCAGGCTTGTAGGCATGGCGCTGCATGTAGCCAGGAATCACCTTGCGATAGAGCTCATTGTGCTGAACAGCATGGGGCCTGGGACCGACAAGACTCATATCTCCTTTCAGGACGTTAAAGATTTGAGGAAGTTCATCCAAGCTCCATTTTCTGAGAAAGGATCCAACAGGCGTGATCCGTGGATCATCAACAGTGGCTTGCTTGACGACAGACTGATCAGCAGAATCAAGCACGCGCATGCTGCGGAATTTGAAACATTGAAAGCGCTTGCCATCCAGTCCATAGCGATCCTGCCTGTAAAGAATTGGTCCAGGACTGCTGAGCTTCACAGCAATAGCGATGATGATCAACACGGGGGAGATGATCACAATACCGATGCTGGTGAGCATCAGATCAAAACTGCGCTTGAGCTGGCGATCCAGCAAGCTGCGTTCACTTCCCCAGAGGTCGATACAAGCCTGATCACCAATGGAATCCACCGTAAAACGCATGGTGGGGTGAGACCAGTGCGGTGCATACACCACGGGGAGTGATGTGTCTCCAAAGAGCTGAACCATCTGATCCATCCCCAGACCATCAGTGGTGACATGGCTGAAAATCAGACGGTCTGCCGAGTTAGTGGAGAGCCATTCGCGTAGTTCTCGGAAGCCACCAGAACAGGAAGGACAATCGGGAGAATGAGAATCAGGACGAACCGGCACAGGAGAGAACCAGGCCACGATCCGAA
>WTGE01000167.1 GCA_011525445.1 Synechococcus sp. CO36386bin_37 | reverse complement strand
GGTGAGTTGGAATGATGTTGTGGCTGTCTTGTGAAAGCCAACATGCAGGAAGCAGCGTTTCATAATTAATGATTTATTGGAGTCGCGTACTTGTTATGGCGAATCTATCAGACAATGATCATACTAGGAGGATTCCAAGCTTCTGTTCTTAGCGATTGCGGCTCGATGACAAAGCCTGGGCAGCATCAGTGGATCCAATAATCGAACGACCTGATTCTTCAGCCTGCAGCTGGCGATGAGTGCAGGCTGTTCACTAGGCCAGAATCCTGTGGAGCCAGTTTCACGCTTCAACGTCCTGCTTTGAGGGACGGTTGAAACACCTATTTTGGTTTTTTGCCGTTTGACGATATCCATCCATCCAACTGACAAGTTGATAATCGTGCTCAAAAACTTCCATGTATTTTGTTTTAAAATCTTGGTCTTGTGTAAGGGCTTTGTGTAGGCTGCCGGACTTCGGTATGATCTTAAGTTGGTAGAGTTTAGATAAAGGGAAGTCAATGAGCTCTGCTGAATCGCTAAAGCTCCAATCCTGATCAGGTGTGGATGTTGAATTCATGCGAGGAGGGATGTAATGAATATCCAATGCATTGTTGATGACTCGCAAGTCATCCCGGAGTAATTCAACCTTGAGAGGAAAGAGGTGGATTGTTCTGTTGCTGCATGAAGTTATGACATCCAATTCTTTTTTGCTGAGGAGTTGAGGTGTGAAGTGAGGATTGATCTCGCTTAGATTCCCATTGCGTTTGCACTCCCATAGAAAAAGAATCATTTCTCTCAGCGAGAAATCACCGTCTTGTCGGATGATTTCATGGTTTCGGTTAAGGTTTTGTGTGATTTTAATTGCGAATTATTTTGCGAACCCCTGAACTTTTTTATTCCCGTCAAAGATTGCTCTGTTTTCGTAAACATGAAATTTGTTAATGAAGCTGCTTGTGATCCGACTGGCCGGATTACGGTAGGAAATGATGAGTTTATCGGCTTCAGGTTGTTGATTGCCTGTTAATGATTTTAATTTGTTGATATCTTTGAAGTTGTGTCCTGTTTTTGCGAGATAAGTTCGCATCGATGTTTCCTTGGGACAGTATGCGCCTTCATGAAATGAATGCTTGATCCAGCGTGATAAGGCTGTGCAAGCACATTTTTGAGACCAAGTGACGACGCACTGTTTTGACGGTAAGTGGTAGAAGTTCATGACTGATATTTTTGCTTGATTTCTTGTTGATGCGGTTAAAGTTGGGAAAATATTGCTTTATCGGCTGGTTAATTTGCAGTTAAAGTTTTTATTTTCGCTCTTTGTTGTCTCTGATGGGCTTGGTGGTGTCTCCCCCTGCTGTTGCCTTGATTCGGTTGATCTTGCAGTTCAACTAAGATTGACTTGATCGTTTACAGTGACCCTGTGATGCTTCTGCAGGCATGAAAACGTGCTTTCTTCATTTGGGCCTGCACAAAACTGCATCCTCTTCCTTCCAGCAGACGTGCGCTTCGAATCGTAAATTGCTGAGTAAACAAGGTCTTCATTATCCATTATTTGAATGTGTATACTCTCAGCCAAAGCGCTTGAAGATTAACAACCATTCGGTTCCTCTGCGGAATCTTTTTGATCAAAATCCTAGGAATTACCATATCAACAAGCGCTGGAAGATCAGCCATCTGGATGAGTCCATTCGTGATTATGAAGAACAGCTCAGGTCAGCACTGGCGAGCACTTCATCCATCATTCTCAGTGGTGAGGGTTTGTCTTTGCTGAATGCGAATGCACTGTCGCAACTCGCGGAACGGATTCTGGCCATGGGCTTTGTGATTCGTCCCCTGGCTCTGGTTCGGTCTCCAGTGGATTATGCCCACTCCATTGCCCAGCAACTGATCCGCGGCGGTCAGCATCTGGAGCTTGTTGGCTGTGGTCCGTTGCTGTTACCACAGCCGATGAAACGTTTGACCATCCCTGATGGTCAACGTGAATTGTCGACCTTGCTTGCTGTGTTTGGTCAGCAACTGGAGCTGGTCCCGTTTCGACGTGCTTGTGCTCATCCCCATGGGCCTGTCGGATTCCTGCTTGAGGAGTTCTGTGGTGTTTCGAACTTGGAGATGATCAAGTTTCAAAGCAGTCAGGAGTCCAAGAGCAATGGATGGGTTCGCATTCAGAATCTGGTCAACAGGCGCTGGCCTATCTTTGATCAACGCAAAAAGCTCAATCCCGATCACTTTCGTCTTCAAGATGGCTTGGAGGCTACCGGTAAATTCAGACTGACGAGGAACGAAGTTGATCTGCTAAAGGAACAATTGGATCGTTCCAATGAGGCCATGGTTGCTTTGCTTTCGGAGGAGTTTGTATTGGCCGACGACTCAGTATCGGAAGAACTTGCAGTTGATGATGTTTCTCAAATCATCACTGATCTGTGCCGGTTGACGTTGTCTAGCTCTGCTGCTTCTTGATCTGAGCCCGTTCCAGCAGCTGACTGAGCCGCTGGCCTTGTGGTCGATTGATTTTTGCGATTTCCAATAGTTCTACTTCGACATTTGGTGGCGTCTCGCTGGATTGGCTTGTTTTAATCAGTGTATCAACGGTCTCATTGCTGAGGCGTTTGGTGGGGTCGTTGCGGAGTGCTTCGAGGAGAGTTTGGCTGATCAGATCGATCGAAAGATCTTCTTCCTGTCTGATTTTTTGAATTGTTTTTTGGTCTAGACTCAAATTGCGGTCGTGATCCAAGGTTTGTAGACATGTCAGGGCTTCAGATGAGCTCAAATAACTGTTGATGATCTGAATGTAGTTTTCATTGGTTTCATATAGTTTGTTGAGGCTTTTTTGCGATATTCTGCTTCTCTGAGTTTCTGTATTGGGTAAATTTTTTGCCAGTGCGTCAGACAGTCTTGCGCTGATCCATGGAAACTGTTCGTAATATAGAGCGTTGATCATCGTCAGCATTTGAAGCTCTTTTTGGCTCAGGCTGCGGTTGATCACTAAGCCACTCATTTGTTTGCTTGGGAATGAATCTAAGGCCCCAATAATCTCAAAGACTTTCTCCGATATGTTGCTCTTGTGCTTGGAGTAATTGATGAGTGTGGTCGAAATATTATTCCTGGAGAGTTGTTCGAGGACTTCTGCTGCCTTCTTGTGATGAGAGGAAATGAAATGTCTGCGTCTGAGGAATTGTTCGAATGGCTTGCTTTCGCCATGGCGTTTGACGCGCTGCTGGTATTCGGAGGAGAGCATTTCTTCCAGTTCACGAACGGCAAGAATGACGTGAATCTCGATTGATTCTTTCCATTGATTCTGTTGGTCAATGAAGTCAGATAAATGCCAGAACAGTGATTCCGAGCTCAGCATCATGGTGTGGCCAGCTTTGTTCGATGCCGCAAAATCGAGGCATTGTTTGCTCAGGCTGGTGTTTGGATCATGCTTCCAGTTTCCTGAGGTGATTTCAAAGCGCGCTGCTTTACGTTTCTCATTGGGATCGATTGGATAATGGATGCCTTTTTTAAGTAGAGGTCCTGCAGAGATTGCGAGTGCTGATTGAATTGCTGATGTTCCTGTTTTGCCATGGCCAACATGTAGGAAAAATTTTTGCTTTGCCACTTTCGCTGCTGCATTATTTCGACTTTAGCATTCCCGTTTCTGTGCTTCTCGGCTGATCGATGTTTCTGCGGAAGCCTATGGCTCTTCCCAATTGCCTGGTTGCCCCTTTCGTCATAGTCTTGTTTAATCTCTGATGCATTGAGGTTGCTGGATGTCGCGGAGCCTGGTCATCCATGTGGGTGCGCAGAAATGCGCTTCCTCTTCATTGCAGGCATCCCTGAGGCTTGTTCATCAAGAGCTGAAGGGGCGTTTGGGCTTTTGTTTTCTGAATCCAGCGCAACTTCGCTCGGCTGACGCCGCTATTTCCAATCAGAAGGATGGTCGATTTGATTACATCGATCAGGTGCTTTCAGCTCAAATGGCCGATCAGGTTGTGATCAGTCATGAAATGCTAGGTAATCGTCCTGGCCTTGTGAGTGCGATTGCTGAGAGAGCGTTAGGTTTGTTTTCTTTTGACCGTATTGTTATTAGTGGGTATACAAGGTTGCAGTCCAGTTATCATGTTTCAGCATTTGCTCAGTGGTATTTTAGAGATCGAAAGAGGCTTCTTTCTGATGTTAAGATTTTTCGAAATTTAGGATTGCAGTGGCGAAAGTTTACTGCTCAGGAGCGCAGTCTGTTCGCTCTGGCTTTGTCTGGTAAAGATCGAAATTGGTGTTCCAACTACAAGCGCTTCTTGGCTGGGGTTAAGCATCTGTCTGACCGTGTTCATGTCGTCAGCTGTCATATACCAACGCGGCAATTGTCTTATTCGCTTTTGCAGCATTTTGTCGATTCGACAGGTCTGGATCTTGGGTTGGATGATCTCGCGTCGATGGATGTTCGCAAGAATCAATCGTTCCACCCCGTTGTAATTCATGGTGTTTCGAGTTTTTCGAGTGAACTCCCCGCCAACCGTCAATCGTTTTTCCCTGGTCCGCATGAAGGGAACCGTTGGTTGTTTCGAGTTTGTGATCGTCTCATTGAGCAAACCGACGTGATGCATGGCTTCGAAGCTTTGTTCCCGCCCACTTTTGAGCGCTGCTTGCTTGATCATCTTGATCTCAGGACGGCATCGGATAATCAGGACTATTGCAGTCTGATGTCTGTTGATCAGCGTTATTTTCAGCCTCGGCCTGGAGCTGCGACGTTGACGGAAGACGAGTTAAAAGATCTGGCTGCTCAAGTCGCGCAAAAGCGTCAATTGAAAATGATTGAGGGTTTCAATCGATCTGTCGAAGATGCCTGCTTCCATGCGGCACGAAAAGAAATTATCAGTACTTAATTCAGCCAGCCGGCACTGAGGATGACGGCCAAGGACAGGAACAAGGCAAGGCAGATCCAGGTGAGTCGGTTCAATGTTGCTTCGGCGCTGCTGGCGCTGCTGAACATCGAGCTGCCGCTAGCCGCTAAGCCTCCCATGCCGTCACCCTTGGGGCTGTGCAGCAGCACCAGGACGATCAGCAGGACGCCGGTGCCGATCCAGCTCCAGGACAGAATTGAGGTGAGCATCAGACGGAAAGAGGGAGGCGAGCGGTCTTGGGGGTTGGGTCCATGTTGGACATGGGTGCGATCAGGCTGTGACCGGTCATGGCCGCCGGTTGCGGCAGGTCGAGAATCTGCAGCAATGTTGGTGCTATATCGGCCAAGCCTCCGTTATCACGCAGTGTGATCGCGTTGCCATGCCCAGGCAGCTTGCGCCGT
>WTGE01000100.1 GCA_011525445.1 Synechococcus sp. CO36386bin_37 | reverse complement strand
CAGTTTGATCTTGACTGGATTCGGCCTCATCAACACTCCCACCGCCTTTATTCCCAATGAGGATCAGGGACAAATCCGCGGCTATTTCACCTTGTCAGAAGGGGCCAGCCTGGAGAGAAGCAAAGCAAGCATGGAAGCCATTCGTGCTGTGGTTGAGCAGGAACCTCTGATTCGTGCAGGCAATTTCTATGCAGGAAGTTCGTTTGGGCAAAGCGGAGAAGACAAGGGATCCTTCTACCTGAGATTGAAGCCGCTTGCAGAGAGAGGTCGTTCCGATCAAAGCGATCAAGCCATCAAGCGACGCCTGCAACAAGCTCTCAATCGCAAAATCACCGACGCGAAAGTCGTTCTGATTACGCCGCCAACAGTGCGCGGTTTCAGTGGTGACTCAGCTCTCAATATTCAACTTCTTGACCGTAGTGGCGGCCAACTGAGCCTGCCGCAATTTGAAAAGGTCGCCAATGCTTTCATTGCGAGAGCCAAGAAAACAGGCCAATTTGAGCGGGTAAGTACGCGTTTTGATGCGAGTTCCCCGAGGTGGCGACTTGTTTTAGATCGCAATCAAATGGCAGCTTTGAATCTTTCCTACCGAGAGACGCTGAATGTGATCGGAATGTCCGTGGGCGGCCGCTACCTCGATGACACCTATGCCGATGGAGAGATTCGCAGCATTTGGATCCAACTGGATGGAAATGACCGCAATCGCCCTGAAGATATCGAATCCCTGATGCTCAGAAACCGTGATGGAGAACTGGTCAGTGCAGCAAGCGTGGCGCGGCTCGAAAAGGTGGAGGGCACTGGTTCGATTGGTCATTACTCTCTCAACCGATCCATTCGCATCAGCGCAGTGCCCAGTAAAGGAACAAGCAGTGGACAAGCCATCAACATTTTGGAAGCCATTGGAGAACAAATTGGTGGAGGGAATATCGCACTTGCCTTCACTGGCCTTGCCGAGGAAGAGAGAAAAGCACAAGGCGTGACCTGGGCATTCTTTGGCTTGAGCGTAGTTGTTGTTTATCTACTACTAGCAGGATTGTATGAAAGTTTTCTCGACCCACTCGTGATCTTGTTGACAGTACCACTAGCACTGCTGGGTGCATTGATCGGTATCAAATTACGCGGATTACCACTCGATGTTTACGGACAGATGGGCCTTCTAGTGCTCGTGAGTCTGGCTGCGAAAAACGGAATCCTGATTGTGGAGTTTGCCAATCAGAGGCTCCGTGCAGGGATGCCACTGCGAGAGGCCATCACTGATGCTGCGGAAGAACGCATGCGACCCATCGTTCTCACAGCCATTACATCCCTTGCAGGATTTCTTCCTTTGCTGCTGGCCAGCGGATCGGGGTCCGCAAGTCGGATCAGTATCGGCACCGTCGTTTTCAGTGGTTTGTTGGTTTCCACTTTCCTCTCTCTATTCGTGGTTCCAGCTGTTTATCTAGTCCTCAAAGGCTGGAGAACAGGATCAACATTGCAGCCCTTAACGGGCAATTGATCAACCGGCTCAGCAAAAAGGAGGTAGGTTGATCTACTTTGCCGACCGCGGCGCACGATATTCACAGCTGGATGACAACGAGCACAAAGGTTTTCACCCAAACAATGGCTCAAAGCCATTACCCGAAGCGGACCGACTTCAAACTCAGGCCTTTTATGGACAGTGACGACCATATCGCGTGCTGGCAGCTGTTCAATACGGTTATTCCTATTTGCCTGGTCGCGCTTGCCATGGCGGCTGTCACGACAACGTTGGATCTCAAGGCAATCCTTTTGACACCATTGCTGCTGGTGCTGATGGTTCTGTTACTGAGTCGCAGTTTTTCGCTGATGCACGACTGCGGCCATCAAAGCCTTTTTCGTTCAAAACATTCGAATCGGATCGCTGCTTTTGCTCTAAGCCTGATCCATGGGATGCCTCAACATCCTTGGTCACGTGGACATGCCTTCCATCACAAACACAACGGCAATTGGGATCGATACCGCGGCCCATCAGCACTCATTACATGCGAGCAATACGAAGCACGCTCACCACGCTCTCAATGGCTCTATCGAATTCTGCGCCACCCGATATTACTTTTTCCCGGTGGATTCTTTTACCTAATCATCAAACCACGATTAGCATTGTTACTGAGTTTTTTTGAATTCATCGGTTATGCGCTGAGGAGCACGTTTGGAATGATCCGTACCGGTCGTATCCTTTCAATCAAAACAGTTTTCTCAAACTACAAGTCGAGTTTCTTCTACACAAGAGGTGAATGCGTGGACATGACTGCGAATACCTTCTTGGTTGGAGTGTTGTGGTGGTGGGCTGGCAACTCGATTGGGCATACTCACTTTTGGATTCTTTATTGCTTAGTGATGAGTTGCAGCGCAGCCTTGATGATCGGTGTGTTCTTTATACAGCACAATTTTCCAGATTCTTATACAAGCGATGAGGAAAATTGGAGCTATTTGCGCGGAGCCATCTCCGGATCCTCCTTCTTACAAATGCCTGCTGCATTAAATTGGTTTACTGCGGATATTGCCTACCACCACATCCATCATTTGTCCGAACGCATTCCTAATTATCGTTTAAAAAAATGCCATGAGGCTAATATTCATCTTGTCAATGATGTCCATATCCTTTACTTGTCTCAAATCAAAGACTGTTTTTCACTCATCCTGTGGGACCGTGAGCGCTTACAGCTTGTGAGCCCGCATAGCTCAACAAGGTTCGAAGTCAGCCGTTAAGGCTGGCCCCCCACTTTTGGGGACAAGACAGACAGGAGAAGAATGATCGAGCCTTTCGATGCGAAATGCGATCTTCACCTCAACAGGCATTGGCGACGAACTGGCAATCATGGTCTGTTCCTGTAGCAGCATGGCCAGATCAATCCGACCATGAGGGAAGAATTGAACGGCGAGATGATGAAGGGTTGTCCCCGCCAACAACAAAAGCGCTAATTCCAGCCGCGGCGGTACGATCGATTTTCGCAATGGAATCAGGTGTTTTGCTGGAGAGAGCATTAGCTCAACACAGACAGAGAAGGGATGAATGACTGAAGGTGCGGGGAAAAATGACAAAACCCATACAACCCAGAACCCATTGATCGATATCCTGACCGTTCCTTTGCCAGAAACTCCTTGCTGACGAATACATGGCGTGAGGCATCATCTGAGCAAGCGCGTTTCTTTGATTACCGTTCAGCCGCAGACCCCCAACGCAGTGGTCTGATCAATCCGGTTCCGTATCGGTCGTTTTCTCCAGATTTTTTTGAGCAATCTGGCTGCGATGTGCTGTCACTCGATCTGAGTGATCAGCTGGGTTGCTCAGGTCCAGCAACGGGTCCTTCACTTTGCGCCAACTTCGTACGCCTTGATCATGATCAACTACGCACTAATGCTTTAGCAACAAGTCAGCTGTTTTTCATCACAAAGGGAGAGGGGGAAACACAGGCCTGTGGCAGAAGCTTCCAATGGTCCAAGGGAGACATGCTGGTGTTGCCAGCAGGTGGTGAGGCCATTCACACCAGCCATGAAAAAGCAGGCATGTATTGGGTCCATGACGCGCCACTGCTTCGCTACCTCGGAGTTGAGCCTGTTCAGGCTCGGTTCGACCCTACCTTCTACAGCCATAAAGACACTCAGCTCGAGCTTGACGCAATCGCTAACTGCCCAAACGGTTCACGCGCTAATCGGGTCAGCGTTCTGTTCGGCAACACTCAATTCCCCCAGACTCGAACCGTTAGCCATACCCTTTGGGCCATGTTGGGGATCTTGCCCGCAGGCCAAGTGCAACGTCCCCATCGCCATCAATCCATTGCGCTGGATCTTGCTGTGGAATGCCAACCTGGGTGCTACACCATGATTGGCAAATCTCTTGATTCGAGTGGCAATATCGTCAACCCACATCGGGAAGATTGGGTCCCAGGCGCTGCCTTCGTGACCCCACCTGGCTACTGGCATTCACACCACAACGAGTCCAGTGGAGATGCGTATGTGCTCCCGATTCAAGATGCAGGCCTCCATACCTATTTGCGCACTCTTGATATCACATTCAATGGCGGAAATTAAATCAAGAACCTGAAGCTCAAATCAATACGTTCCGGTTAGCAGCACTCGGTAGCAATGCCATAAAAAACCCGCCCGGTAAACCGGACGGGTAATTCTCAGAGAAACGGCTCGTGAATCAGGCAAGAGTCAGGGACAATCACCCAAACTTGCCTGACGTGGAGGCGATCAGGAAGGCTGCATATGTGAGTACGTAACCAACCGTGAAATGAGCAAGACCCACAACACGTGCCTGAACAATGGACAGAGCCACAGGCTTGTCGCGCCAGCCCATCATGTTGGCGATAGGACTGCGTTGATGCGCCCAAACAATGGTCTCAATCAGCTCCTGCCAATAACCTCTCCAGGAGATCAGGAACATAAATCCTGTCGCCCAAACCAAATGACCAAAGAGGAACATCCAGGACCAAACGGCCAGGTTGTTACTGCCAAAGGGGTTGTAGCCGTTAATGAGCTGTGAACTATTGAGCCAGAGATAGTCGCGGAACCAGCCCATGAGATAGGTACTGGATTCGTTGAACTGGGCAACATTGCCTTGCCAAATGGCAAGATGCTTCCAATGCCAGTAGAAGGTGACCCAACCCACTGTATTCAAAGCCCAGAAGACGGCTAAGTAGAAGGCGTCCCAAGCGGAGATGTCACAGGTACCGCCACGGCCTGGACCGTCGCAGGGGAAGGAATAGCCGAAGTCCTTCTTATCAGGCATCAGCTTGGAGCCACGAGCATCCAACGCGCCCTTGACCAGGATCAAGGTGGTGGTATGGAGACCGAGAGCAATGGCGTGGTGGACAAGGAAATCACCAGGGCCGATCGGCAAGAACAAGTCGTTGCTGCCGCGAACACCATTGATCGCATCCATCCAACCGCCCATGTAGGCAGCATTGGCATTGGCAGCAGCACCACCGGCATTCGCCAGGAGTACATCAAAGCCGTAAATCGCTTTACCGGATGCTGCTTGGACGAACTGTGCAAAGACAGGCTCAACCAAGATTTGCTTCTCAGGAGTTCCGAAGGCAACAACCACGTCGTTGTGGACGTAGAGACCGAGGGTATGGAAACCGAGGAACAGAGAAACCCAGCTCAGGTGACTGATGATCGCTTCCTTGTGTTCGAGCATCCGAGCCAGGACATTGTCCTTGTTGGCTTCAGGGTCGTAATCACGGATGAAGAAGATCGCACCGTGGGCGAAGGCACCACACATCAGCGCGATG
>WTGE01000483.1 GCA_011525445.1 Synechococcus sp. CO36386bin_37 | reverse complement strand
CACAGAGCCAGGATTGAAGCGATTGAGGGGCTTGAAGTCTCCACGCTTCAATCAATCCACCCGGGTAGATCTGAGCAACATCAGGACACCACAGTGCAGATGCGCCTGAACGCTCTGCCAACTCGCAATCCTGCTCGAGGGTGCGCGGGTAACGGTCAAAGTCTTCGTTTTCATCAAACTGAAGTGGATTCAGGAACACGCTGACCAGAGTGTTCACTCCAGAAATTTGAGGACTGGAAGCCGCTTTAATCAAATTGGCATGTCCTTGATGAAGGCCACCCATCGTGGGAACAAAATGAACGGGACCTTCCGATGAAAGCCTCCAGCGGCGAAGATCCTGACCAGAACGGAGAACCTGCAAGCTCAGCGCAGCACCTCAAGACGAACCTGGGCAATCCCACTTGAAACCAACCCGAGACGATGGGCCGCACCATGGGCCAAGTCGATCACTCGATCACCAGCAAAGGGTCCTCTGTCATTAATGCGAACAATCGTTTCGCGACCGTTACGGAGATTTGTGACCCTGACCTTGGTTCCAAAGGGCAGGGTCCGATGCGCCGCCGTCATTGTTCCTGGCTTGAACAATTCGCCATTGGCTGTTCTGTTTCCAAAAAATCCAGGTCCGTACCAGCTTGCTTCGCCTGTTGAGGTCGACACAATCAAGTACTTAGGAGGTTTGGGGGGTTCAACGGGAGTGGAAGATTTAACAGGAGAAACTTGATCCATCTTTGGAGACGGCGAAGCAGATGTTTGTAGTGCTGCCGGCGATGGGGATTCAAATGGTTCGTAGAGCTCAGTAGTTGCCACATCACGGGCCAAAACAGGAAAAAGAGCAAAGCTCGTTATGAAAAGACCTGTAGCGAGGCCCGCGGATGGAAAGGTTCTGTTCATGCAAGATGATCGTTCCGGGCTAAAACTTCTCCTGTCAGAGATCCATGGAGTGAACAATTCCGGGGAAGGGTGCTTCCGGTTGTGATCTTTCGATTCGACTGATAGAAAGTTAAAAACCTTTTCGATCTCGACATCGAAACAATCGCGAGGTTCAAATCATTACTGCCTGCAAAGAGAGCCCTGAGAAAGCAAACATGCCAAGGCCTCAGGACGACAGCAAGCAACTACCGACATCAGCGCAACTAATCGAACAGACAAGTTGAACTCATCCAAGAGGCGGACGGTTATGCATCAGGCACATCGAGCGACGAAAGGAGAGGATCATGAGATCGCTGCTCTTTGGAATGGACTACAAAACCGCCGGAGTCGATGTTGAAGCAGGGCGCGCCTTTGTCAACAGAATTCGCGCGAGTGTCGAGGCAACCCATCGACCCGAGGTTTTAGGAGGCCTAGGCGGCTTCGGGGGAGTCATGCGCTTGCCTCAAGGCCTCAAAAACCCTCTGTTGGTTGCAGGAACAGATGGCGTTGGTACAAAACTCGAGCTCGCTCAAGACCATGGGATGCATCACAACGTTGGGATCGACCTGGTGGCGATGTGCATCAACGATGTGATCACCAGTGGTGCCGAGCCTCTCTTTTTTCTTGACTACATGGCAACTGGTGCTCTGAGTCCCGAAGCCATGGCCACCGTGGTGGAGGGAATCGCTGAGGGATGCCGTATGAGCGGCTGTTCTTTACTAGGTGGTGAAACGGCTGAAATGCCCGGGTTCTACCCATCCGGCCGCTACGACTTGGCAGGGTTTTGTGTGGCCGTTGTTGAAGAGGATCAAATAATTGATGGTCAACGGATCCACCCCGGAGATCAAATCCTTGGGATCGCCAGTAACGGAGTCCACAGCAATGGTTTCAGCCTTGTTCGCAAAGTGCTCGAACAAGCCAAGGTGAATGAGTTGTCAACATTTGGCATGGACAATCAACCGCTGATCGAAGCGCTACTCCAACCCACCCAGCTGTATGGAAGGCTGGTTCAACAACTTCTCGCCTCAGGCTCAGCCATTCATGGCATGGCCCACATCACGGGAGGAGGTCTGCCCGAAAACCTGCCACGTTGCCTTCCTCCTGGCGTACAGGCCCAAGTGGACCCTCAGAGTTGGCCTCGTCCTGAACTCTTTCGATGGCTGCAGACCCATGGAGAGATCCCAGATCGGGACCTTTGGCACACGTTCAACCTCGGCATAGGTTTTTGTCTGATCCTTCCTGAGAATGGGATTCCCCTCGCCAAGGAAATCTGCCGTCGCGAAGGGATGCAGTCATGGACCATCGGGACTATCACTGCCGCTGAGAGCAATGAGGGAGTTACCACAGTCTTGGGACTTCCAGAATGAGAGCCCCAGAGGTAGTGATGGATTACGTCAGTTCCTGAAACTGGCTCCGCACTTGGAGCTTTTCACCGCTTCGATCGTTAGTGTTGTTCAGGAGCTTCGGCTAATGCCGCAAGTAGAGCGTTAAATCTTGAGCTGGAAATGCCCTTCGATAGAATTCAAAGAACCACACGCAGACGTTCATCAGCTGGGCCCGTACCCCCACGGCGCCCTCTAGCCGGAAGTTACGACCGTTCACCGGGGCAGCGTCAAGGGCCACGGCCAACATTCTTAGCGCTTAAAGACCACGGAAAGGTTTTTGTTGCAGACATGCCTTTCCTGTCCGATGGCCAACTCGCCAACATCACAAAAGAAGCCACTGAAGTTCTTGAAAGTCTTGAGAGAAGGATCGTTGAACTCGAAGAGACCTCTGATCAACCGATTGCAGACCGCGACACGCTGATCAAGGCTTGCACTAAACGCGAAGTGACCCATCGCTTTCTGCGCGCCATCGAGGAAGAACAACAGCAGCGTCGTGAAAATCCTGCTGTTCTGAGTGCGGCTGGAGAATCCCTGCCGAGAACATTCCTGGAGATCGCCAGGCACCGTCTCCCAGGAGCCACATTCGATTCTCTACTCCAGGAAGCATTAAATGCTTGTGAACAGTCCAAAGTCCAGGAGGACAAGTCCGGTGATGCTGCACCCATCAAGGTGATTCCGCTCCAAAACAAGACATCAAGTCTTCCGGTTGTTGTCAGTCCAGACCCCGATCCAGCCGATCAGGCACTTTGAAATGGATTGGCTGGCATCCGAACCTGTGTCGTACGACTGAGGTGATCCAACTCCTCTTTCTCGTTATCGGTCATCGTCCAACCCAAAGCGGCTGCTCCATCAATCGCTTGACTCGGGCGTCTCAATCCTGGAATGGGGCACGCCCCGTGGGCTCTGCACCAATTCAAGGCCACCTGAACGATTGAACAACGTCGTTGTGTGCCGATTTCACACATCAGTGACCGCAAGCTTTCAGTGGCTGGAAGTAGACGACGAAACAGGCTTGACCGCAGCTTCGTTACTGCGTTGAATGAGGCACCTGGAGGGACTGTCAACACACCCAAGGCCAAAGGGCTGTAAGCCAGCATTTCGATACCTAGCTCCTGGCAGACCAGGGTCAGCTCTCCATCATGAACCGGTTCTGGAGAAAGCAAGGACAGTTGGATTTGCAGACTTTTAAGACAGACACCACGATTCAGCAGATGCCCATGTAGTACTCGGAGCCGCTTCGGACCAACGTTGGACACGCCCAGCTCTGCAACCAAACCCTCCTCAACAAGGTCACCAAGCCCGTCGAGCAGGGGCAACTCCTGCCATGGGGCATAGCGAGCTGTACTCCAGTGCAGTTGGACGCGATCCAAATGCCCCCCCAAGCGTTGTCGACTAGCACAGAAAGCCTTCTTAAAACCTTGACGGCCCAATCGCCAAGGGAAAGGTGCAAGCTTGGTCGCCACTGTGAGCTTCCGCCTCTGAGCAGGATCCATCTGCTTCAAAAATCGACCTAACAACAGTTCACTGCGCCCATTGAGCCGACCCGTCCCATAGGAATCAGCAGTGTCCACAATCGACAAACCCCCTTGAACGGCTGCCGTCAAGGTGGCCTCAAGATCGGGGTCATCTCGATCTGAGTCGTACCCCCACAACAGCTGGTTTCCCCACGCCCACGTTCCAAAGCCAATTCCAGTCACGCCGTCTTCTCTCCTGGCACGCCATGATCGTTTTAAGGCAGCGTTCGCCATTTCAACGTTTCAAAAGCCATGATCCAGACCTATCCAAACGCTGAAAACGAAGTCAATCCACCGGAAAACCCTTCTGTGAACAGCCAAGGGGAACAGATTCTTTGTCCACACTGCCGTCGTACCGCGACCAACGGAATTCGATGTCTTGGCATGTGCGTAGCCGATCACGAGTACTAAACAGATGCTTCGCCACTCGTTGCTGGGGTCGTTCAGCGCCTCACTGATGCTGGTGAGCGACCTAAGCCTCCCTCTGAAAAGCTCGTCAGACCCTTATCTCACTATTGGTCGGTACGAAACCAGCACTCAGCAATGTGAATGGATTGGAAGCTCTCAAACCGAGCTTGATTGTTCTGCTGTGCAGCTCAACGGACGAAGCCCAACAGTTATTGTCATACGATTTATTGGCCGTGGAGGGATTCATTATTCACGTCAACAACTCACCTTCGTGACATTGGCAGACGAAGGGAAATCACCTCTGAAATGCAGCTCGGGGAGCTGCCAAATCAACGCTGAAACATGGCAAAGCAGGGTTTTTAATGTTGCAGAAACCAATTTTGATCCGGATGGGATCGCAACAGGTGTACCAAAAACATGGTCTGCAACCGAGGGAGAATGCGTTTTGAAGAATAAATTTCTCCATTGCAGCGCTCAACGCAAAAACGGACAGACTTATCAAGCAAAAGCTCATTTTTAGCCCGAGCATTATTCAGCAGAAAACAGCACACCATTGGATAAAGCTTTTTAGCATTGACTTCAACTGGTCAAACCTATCAACAAAAAAAGAATCAGATTAATCCTTACAAGCATTTCACACATTCAATACTATGGACATTTAAAGTCGAACGATCTGATCCATACCATCTTTCTTGCACATCACATAGTTCTGGGCGATATCATCATTATCCAAGCAATTTTCAACGATGTAGCAAGTCAAACAAATACGGCGAATGTGAAACAACAGTCTGTTGTGAGTGTCTTGGCTCTACAAGCAATGCAACAGCAGAGCGGGCGTATGGGATAGCCGCCTCGCCAACGCACAAACAAAAGGCTCCGGGGCATTTGGGAGAATGAATGGAACCAAACGGTTATCTCCCGTTCACCTACCCGTGCCATCACAAGAAAAGTCCTTCAAACACCACAAGAGATCAGGCATTTGGAGGATTATTCAAAAGGCGGCACCCAGATTCGAACTGGGGATAAAGGATTTGCAATCCTCTGC
>WTGE01000031.1 GCA_011525445.1 Synechococcus sp. CO36386bin_37 | reverse complement strand
TTGTTTGATAATGAGTATCGGAAATGACGTCACCGTTCGCTATGTTCAGCTCAATCCAAATGATCAAGAAATTCAAAACCGTCTGGATGGAATGAGGAATGATATGACAGCTTGTTTAGGACTTCTTTATAGCCAGTAATGAACAGAAATTTATTCCTAACCATGAGATCCTTCCGATTGAGTGCCAATTCGCTCGAATAAATTCAAGCTTTCCTGATTCAATCCTTCCACATTGACGACGGAACCACCTAGACGAAGTTTGCGGATAAGTTGGTTGAGAGCGCTGACGCCACTTTGATCCCAGATATGTGCTTGGCTCATATCAATCGTGATTCTTGCAGGGTGATCATGAATATCGAAGCCTTGAATAAAATAAACTTTGCTTACAAAAAATAATTGTCCTGTTACGACGTACCGGCTCTCATCTTCACTGATTTTGACGGCTTCAACGCGAATCACTTTGGCTACTTTTCGGCTAAATAAAACACCCGCAAGCGCAACCCCGGCCAAAACGCCAAGGGCAAGATTATGAGGGGTTGTGAGCATTGTGACCGCGAAAGTCATCAGCATCACCGCCGTATCACTCTTGGGGATATTTTGAATGTTCTTCAGCCCTGCCACGTCCGCAGTACTGATTGCAATTCCAATCATGACTGCAACGAGAGCAGCCATAGGGATCTGTTTAAGCCAGGTACTGGCAAGTAAGATCATTGCGAGTAGGCAGACACCAGAGGACAATGTCGAAAGACGGGTCCTTCCACCGTTGTCGATGTTCATAACTGATTGGCCCACCAATGCGCAGCCAGCCATTCCGCCAAATAATGATGAGACAATATTGGCAATGCCTTGTCCCTTCGCTTCGGTATTTTTATTCGAATTTGAGTCTGTTCTCTCATCAAGGATGTCCTGTGTGAGGAATGTTTCCATCAAGCCAACGAGTGAGATCGATAAAGCAGTCGGTAAAACAAGTCCAAATGTTTCCAGGTTGAAAGGTACTTTCTGTTCAGCAACAGAACCGAAGGGAAAGTTGAACCCGGGAAGGCCATCAGGAAGTTGACCAAGATCCATCACTTTGGGAATATCAAGATTGAGTCCCATGCTGATGGCTGTAATCACAATGATGGCGACGAGCTGAGAGGGCAAGACGCGAGTAAAACGTGGTAACCCGTAAATAATGGCGAGCCCAATTAGGACGAGAGCCCAGACCACGGGAATCTGGCCGCCCGTTAAAACATGAACGGCGTGTTCTTTTCCTCCCTCGCCAAAGTGAAGATTGATCCCCAGTTGAGGAAGTTGAGCCTGGAAAATGAGTAACGCCAGCGCATTCACAAATCCACTCAAGACGCCCAGAGGAACGAACCTCATCTGATAAGCAAGGCGTAAGTATCCCCAGAGAATTTGAAAGACACCTGTCAAAATTCCCGCTGCCATCAAATAGGAGAGCCCCAGGCCCTCACCTCTGGCATTTCCCATCGCCACCAGTCCGGTCATCAACAGGGCCGTGGATCCTGTGGCGGAGGTGATCATTGCTGTCCGTCCACCAACGAAAGCGATTGTCACTGAAAGACAAAAGGCTCCAAACAAGCCAACTCTCGGATCGACGCCTGCAATCCCTGAGAATGCGATCGCTTCAGGGATCATGGCAAAGGCCACAACCAGTCCAGAGAGAATGTCCCGTTGCGGATTGCTAAACCAGCTTTGAGGTCCCATTGCGGGAGAGGAAGCCATGGATGTCAGACCGACTGATGTTCCAGGGACCGTATCTCAGAGCGGTGGCAACAATCCTTCGGGATCGTAGGTTGATTTCAATTGTTTGAGACCTGGCAGCCAGTCCCCGAAGGCCTCCTCGATCTCTGTGCTGTGGAATGAGAGATGTGGGTGAATTTGAGCGAGGTGAACCCCTGGGAAGTGTTCAGTGAGAAGCTCATTGGCATCGGTGAGCCACTGCAGCCCTTTTTGTCGCATCGTTCCATCACCCGCTGGCCACGTTGCTGTGATCCATGGTTTCCAGATTGACTCGCGATGGATGAATGACGTCTCTTCAACGGGAATTTGAGAACTCTTTCCACCCAGCTGCTGGGCACTGATTTGGCATCCAGGGTGAGGACGCTTTCGCATCAAGTGCGTGAGTTTTGTGATCAATGTGGGGATCGTATCCCCCAAGACGGGTCCGAGCCTGCTGAATACTTCACTGTGGAGGCGTTCTTGCGTCGATCTGGATCGCGCCAAGGTGCCGAAGTGCGGCTGGGCATGTTGCCCGGGAACGATGGTGAGATTTCCGTTCGATACCGAGCCGAAATCTCGACGCAATGTCTCCAGAGAGTTCATTGCAGCAGTGTCATCAGCGCAACATGTCACGTACAGTTCAATGTTGTCACTCCAGGCCCACTGCAAGCTGGCGCTGTGAGTCCATTGTTCAGAGACCTTGATGGCTGCTGCAAGTTCATCGACATCGCATCTGCTGCGCCAAACGGCCAGAGGTTGAAGCCGGTTGGTGCGCAGCTGGATTGCTGTGATAATGGCCAGGAATGGAGCAGCACCGAGCAGTCCTCTCCACGTCTTTCTAATCAGTTGTTCGCTGGGTGATTCTGTGAGAACCCTCTGGTGCCTTGGAGGTGCTGAGAGTTGGAAGGACTGACCGTTTCCCCAAACGCCACGAAGTCCCACAACGTGATCCATGGCCAGACCTTGGGATCGCGTTAACGGTCCGATCCCACCTGTCAGAACAAATCCGCAGCCAGGCAGGGTTGAGAGACCAACCGGTATGGATCGTCCATGACATTGAAGGCTCTCGAGGACTTCGGCCATGCTGAGCCCTGTTCCAATCTCCACTTCATCCCCGTGTTCGCTTAGCAGCAACTGTCGGTTGTGCACTCTTAAGTCGAGTGTCCAAAGACCATCTGCCGCACAGCGGCTGCTGGTGCCTCCAGAACACACCAACAATGGCTTGGGTTCAATGCCCTGATGGATCAGTTTGGATAAGTGAGGTTCGTTCGCTGAGAGCCAACCCGCTGGGTTCGAATCCTCAGCAACGGGGTTCCAGAGAGGTGCATGTTTTGTCACGGTTTGGCTCCCATGCTCGCCAATGGCAACAACTCCCATAGCGTGATGCCATAACGCTGAAGATACTGTCGTGAAAGTGGAACGAACCGAGTGAGTTCAGATTCGAGTGCGTCGCAATCGTCCTATGGCGTTTTGATCTGTGGTCATGGCAGCAGGAATCGTTTGGCGGTGGAGGAATTTGAGCGGCTCGTCTCCGGGTTGCGGCGCCGCATGCAACCAATTCCTGTTGAGTCTGGATTTTTAGAGTTTGCCAAACCCATCCTCCGGGATGGATTAGATCGCTTAAGGGAGCAAGGAGTCAAAAGGGTTCTGGCCATTCCGGCGATGCTGTTCGCCGCTGGTCACGCCAAAAATGACATCCCATCAGTCCTGAATACCTACAGCGCTGAAACCGGATTGCAGATCGATTACGGCAGAGAGCTGGGTGTGGACCGCCTAATGATTTCTGCAGCAGGTGCACGAATTCAGGAGGTTTTGGACGCAGAGCCTTTTGTCCCCCTATCTGAAACCATGCTTGTTGTTGTGGGACGGGGATCGTCCGATCCAGATGCCAATTCCAATGTTGCGAAGGTCGCTCGCATGTTGGTGGAAGGTTTTGGGTTCGGTTGGGGTGAAACCGTTTATTCCGGAGTTACATTTCCGCTTGTTGAACCAGGGCTACGGCATGTCGTTCGTCTTGGATTCAAGCGCATCATCATTTTCCCTTACTTCCTTTTTTCTGGCGTTCTTGTGACCAGGATCAGGCAACACAGTGAACGTGTTGCGAAGGATCATCCCGAAGTGCAATTTCTGCATGCCTCTTATCTCGGAGCGCATGCCCAGGTCCAAGACACCTTTGTGGAGCGGGTGGGCGAGGTCTTAGGCGGCGAGACAGCCATGAACTGTTCGCTCTGTAAGTACCGAGCACAGGTGCTGGGCTTTGAGACAGAGGTTGGTCTGGCTCAGTCCAGCCACCACCACCATGTGGAGGGCCTGAGCGATGGTTGCGATCTCTGTGAGCGTGAATGCACCGGAGCTTGCCAGCCCGATGGTGTGCCTATCCCTTTGGGACTGCCCCATCACTCTCACCCCCAGGGGAATCACTCCCATGAGCATGGTCACCACCCTTACCCGCACGCCGAGCATCCTTTGGGACCCAGCACCCTTGTTGCACGCCGCGTCGAACAACAGGAGTGAACAGGCATTGCGGGAATCATTCTCAATCTCTTGAATCTTGTGTGTAGTTGTCTCACGCAAGTCCAGTGAGATTTGGACGTATTAGCGAGGCTGATGGATCGCGTATTGGACTAATTGTTCCTGTGTTTTCCACAGAAAAATCGTTGTTTTCCACGGGCTTTGGCACTGAAGCCTATCTGACGCTGTGCATCTGTGGTTTTCCGGTTTTGAGTCGATTTGACTTGACATTCCGTCGCCGATCGGTTGTTGGTTCACATCAAATGCCGATGCTTTTTGTCTATCCCTTGGGGCGGAATGATTCTCAACTGATCTTCTCGTTGTTTGACTCAATATTTGCAATTTTGACGACACCCCCCCTCATGTGTCTTTCTGGTTGAAGTGCTCCGCAGGGGGCTTGCCTCGAGGGTATGGATCGTCCAGGACAGGAACATTGTGCAGAATCATTTTCAGATTCGACGAGTGAGCACATTCACTTGTCAGTGCTCAACTTGGAAACACATGATGATTCTGAGAGCGATCGTCTCCCGTTGGTGAGTATGGAGGCAGAAATTCCTGAAGTTCTCTATCGCGGAATGAAAGAATTTATACGCGTTAATCCCAGGTGGGATCAATATCACCTTTTGAGTTCAGCGATTGCTCAATTTTTAGTTCAAAACGGTTGCACCGATCGATCCGTGACGGAGCGTTACCTCGATGATCTTTTCATGCGAACTGAGGTTTAAGTGCATTTAAACAAGCTCTTCTCGTAATAGCCATCATCGTCAACGTTGGGCTTTGCCAGGCGGAGGTGGTCCAGCAGGAGCCATCAACCACCAGCACGTTGGGGCAACGCCAAAGGCGGTTCCAGGCATCGACAACGCTGTTGGTCTCTTTAGTCCCCATTGGAGCGCCACCGACCTCATGGACGTAGTACCCGGGGGGGGGAGCACTTTCCGTCATTGCGTCCATGTCGCGGACTAACGGCTCGATGAGTGGCATCTTGACAAGGTCTGGAAGAGGTTTCAGTTCTCCACCTCCAAGATCCAAGAC
>WTGE01000335.1 GCA_011525445.1 Synechococcus sp. CO36386bin_37 | reverse complement strand
CTCCCTGCGGAACGACGGCAATGCCGGTAGCGGCGAAGGCCGTGCGTTACTCATTATCAACAAGAAAGACTTTGCACAAAAGCAGGATCAGCTGCTCTTCATTGGTGAGTTGGATAGCGATAAAGACCCAGAGCTCGGCTACGTCTTGGGCTCTCTGAGCTACAGGCTGCCGGTCAGTGAAACCGTTCAATTTTCTGGGGCCTTCGGCATCTCACGGCGAAACCTGATCGAACACCCAAAGCCACTGCATGACCTCTCCTACCGGCAGCTGCAGGGCTACGGACAACTCAACTGGAACTTCGTCGAGGGGCTGAGTCACCGAAGTTTTGCCTTTGCAGGATTGAGCGTGAACCGGAATGACTCGTTCTTAAGTGATGCACCTGTTCCCCTCGTGGCTGGTGGAGGGCATCACGGCTGGCTGCGCACTGGCTTTCTCAAGGCAGGGCTCGGGACAACAGGCCAGAACACAACGCTGAATTGGACAGCTCAGCTGTATGGGCTGCAGGGGATTGCTGGCTTCTCGACCCATCACCAACGCAATGCCTTAGCTGATTTTGGAATCCGCCCAGGCCAAGCCCAAGCACTCGGGATGTCGGCCATTGCCCGCTGGTTGGCCCTACCCAACCTTGAGCTCACCGCTCGAGCCGCCGGTCAAGCTGCCTTCAACAGCCTCCCCTTTGACATGGGCTTCAGCTTGGGTAGTGATAGCGGTCTCAAGGGACTTCCCGGTCAATTAGTCAGTGGAGATAACGGCTATCTCGGCAGCCTTGAAGCGGCGTACACACTCTGGAAAGGCCAGCAAAACAGGCTGCAACTTGTCCCTTTCCTTGGTGCTGGCGAAATCCGCAGCGTCAGACGCAGCCTTGAATTCGAAGACTCTGCTGGTGCCGGCGGTGTTGTAGCCCGCTGGCTGCAGGGAAGGACCTGGAATCTGGAGCTGGGTTGGGTCTCACCCTTTGAAACAGGTGATCGGGGCGTTTGGGATGACTGGTTCTTGAGCCAAGGCGTCTACACCAAACTGGAGTTGCGGTTCTAAGCGCCATGGCACGGCCCTTGGTCAGCTGGTTGGCTCGGTTGACTCCCTATGGAATTGCCGCACTGCTGAGCTGGGGATTCAGCACGAGTGGAATCGCCGAAACGTTAAATCTGCTCCTTTACGACGCTGGTATCCAGCTAAGGCACCATCCAAGTGGCCGCACTACACCGATTCGCCTCATCGGTATCAGTGAGGGAGACATTCAGCGCTACGGCTGGCCAATCAACGACGAACTGCTAGCCCAAGCCCTCACACGCCTAAACCAGGCGGGAACCAGCGCCATTGGCCTGGATCTCTATCGCGATGGTCCGGTCGAGCCAGGGCATGACAAGTTCACTGCAGTTATCAAAAAGAATCCCAACCTGATCGGCATCTTCAGCCTGGCCGATGGGATCCCTCCACCACCGTCGCTGCCACCAGCCCAGCAGTCGTTCAATGACCTCGTTGTCGACCCAGACGGCAGCCTGCGGCGCGACCTTGTGCATGTTGGCGGTCAGCCAGAGAGCCATGTTGCCCTGCCATTGCGGCTTTTTGAAACCAGCTCAGGGCAAGCCTTTCGGCAAGCGATTGAGAGCCTGCAGTGGAATCTCTCATGGCTCCATCCCGGTGCCGGGGGATACAGCTTGATCGATGCCTCTGGCTATCAGCGAATGCTGCCCTTTCACGAGCCTGGAAGCTTCCCCACCTGGAGCCTGAGTGATCTTTTAGACGGCAAGATCGCAACCTCTGAGCTGCAAGACAGAATTGTGTTGGTGGGAAGCACAGCCCCATCGCTACGTGACACCTTTCACACGCCATTCACGCGTTTCCACTCGGGTCAAAAACTCGCTGAGATACCAGGGGTAGAAATTCATGCTCACCGCCTAGCGGCTTTGATCAAGGCTGATCAAGGCTGGGGTGCTGGCATTGGAGTCTTACCAGCAGCCTGGGAACCAGCTCTACTGCTCTTGGTTGGAGCTCTTGGCTTAGGGCTAGGGGAAGGCATCCGTTCGCTGCAGCGCAGCGGCTGGCTGTTGCTGCTTGCTGAGGTGGGGCTTCTAGCTACAGGCGTGGCCTTGCTCGTAGGGGGGATTTGGCTCGATGTCCCCTCATTGATGCTGACGCTGGGGTTGATCACCATTGCTGGTTGGCTCCGGCGAGGTGCCATCGGGCAGCTGCAACAGAGACAGATGGAGCGCTTGCTTGGTCAAGCCACCTCTCCCGCCATCGCCAAAGAACTCTGGCGGCAGCGTGATGCCCTTCTGGAGGACGGCAGCTTTCCTGGTCGCTGCCTGCAAGCGACCGTGTTGTTTGCCGATGTCGTGGAATTCAGCGCTATTGCCGAGCAATCCACAGCAACACAAACGCTTGATTGGCTCAATCAAGGCATGGAGCGCTTTGTCAATGTGGTGATCAGCAGCGGCGGCATGGTGAACAAATTCACCGGAGATGGCTTTCTCGCTGTCTTCGGCGTTCCAGTCCCCCAGGATCCAGCCCAAAGCGCCAGGCAAGCGCTGGACTGCGCCGCCAAGTTGCAGAACGCAGTGCAAGAGCTTGAGCAAAGGTTGAGCCAGCGAGGGGCTCCAAAGCTCAAGCTCCGCATTGGCTTGCACAGCGGTGAGGTCATCGCCGGTTCAATGGGTAGCAGTGAGCGAATGGAATTCGCCGTCATTGGCGATGTTGTCAATGTCTGCGCTCGCCTCGAGGCTCTTGAGAAAGAACGCATGCCTTCCAATTGCCGAGTGCTGCTTTCGAGCGAAACCATGGACCTACTACCCATCGATGAGAGGAAGAACTTGTTGTCCTGGGGCTTGATGCCAGTCAAAGGGCGTAATCAGCCCGTAGGTGTCTATGAGCTTCAGCCGCCCTCACATCGCACAGGTAACTGCTGAGGCCACTCTCCTGGCAAAGCCTCAACCTCCAGCCATTGCTCGATCTGAGCCAAGTCGATGTCACCGCCGCAACGTGACAAGATTCCAGGGAGCTGATCCTCAGCATCGCTGGTGGGCCTCAGCAAGCTCAATGCCGGTGGCGCAGCAACGGAAACAAAATTCAGAGGGTCATCACTCTCTGGTGTGGCACCAGGACAGATATAAGAGCTTTGCCAACGGATATCGCCTCTCACAGGGAGGACTTCTAAAACGTCTACACCGGCAGGGCGAGCGGTTAATTCAACACTGGGCTGACCTTGAAGACTGACTCTCAAGGGGTAAGGCTGCTGAGTAGGCCCTTGCAAGACAGCCACCCTCACCGGTCCAGCTAGCGAAACGCGCTGGATGTTGTTGGCCGGCGTGAGATGGGCAACCAGCCGTGCCGTACAGACCCCACGGGTTCCGCCGCCAATACGGCGACCAGGGAACCTATTTCGAGAATCCTGTTGCCCCAGTACCGCTGGCCCAGTCAACGCCAGCGCCATCAAGACCAGTAATGGAATGGCGCGCATGGCCATACCTCCTGAAATGTTGTCACCAAAACCTGCCATAGCCCCATGGGATCAAGCTCGATGGCCGCTCACCAACAACTGTGACCTTGCTCACAGCAAGCAACGTTTTTCCAATGGCTTTGTGGTGAGCAAACGCATGGCGTCGTCTGTCACCTCCAGCTCCCCCTTCTCCCTCAATTTGCTCAAAGTGCGGGAGGTGGTTTCCCGCGACAATCCTGCCAAAACCGCCAATTCCCTCTGAGCCAGTAAGGGGATCGTGGCCAAGGGATCTTCCCGATCACCAGAGCAGAAAGCCAATTCCAACAAAGCATTGAGCAAGCGGGTCATGCCATCAGCGGTATGGACCGCAAAACGCCGATTCAAGGTGCGCAATCGCCTGCACTGCAAACGGGCAATACCAATCGCCAAGACAGCTCGCCCAAGCAACAAGCGACGAAAAACAGCCCCTGGAAATTTCGCCAAATGCAGCGGAGTCAACGCAATCACATCAGCTGAGCGGGGTTCTTCATCGAGCAGCGTCATCTCACCAAAGACATCACCTGGACCCAGCAACGACAACACCACCTCCTCACCATCAGGGCTGAAGCAGCGCACCTTGGCCATTCCTTCGAGGATCAAATACAAGGTTTCACCCCAGTCGTTCTCCTGAACCAGAACCTGGTCTTCAGCTATTACGCCGCAAAGGTGACGCTCCAACAAAAGCTCGAGATCATCCACCTCCAACTTCTGAAACAGCTGAAAAGCTTTGAGTTGATCTGTTGTCAGAGATGAGGAAGCCATGGGGTATCAGCTGGGAACATCAACACGATCAGAGCAGCCCACACAGCCTTAAGGCTGAGGTGCAAAAGCTGATCGGTAACAAGGGAATAGCGATGACGGCACTTGCCGTAATCAATCCATCCATGCAAGACCCACTCACCAAGACCTAGCAAGGGAAGGCCGGTGAGTACGGCAACAACCAAGCCATGGATTGCGGAATGAGCCGTCAACCACATCCACCAAGGCAACGTTGGATCGGCGCCAGGGCATTTTTCTTGGGCCATTCGATCGCTCTGGAGCGCGAAATCGCCAAGGAAGTGCCCCATCGCCAGGACCAAAAAAAGATTGAAGAAGGCCATTCACGCCGACCCCGATCACAGCCAGGATGACCCCAAATCCATCCAGCCGTCAGCCCCATGGATGTCTTGCGCCACTGGCTGATTGTTCTGCTGGGCTTTGGCGGGCTGGAGTTGATCAAACAGCTCTGTCAACGGCTGGCCTTGCCGCGCTTCCCTTGGCGCATCGCCAGTCTGTCCTTACTGGCCTGGGGTTTTGAACATTCCATCAACTGGAATGGGACCACTCCCGTTCTACGCACCGGCATTGCCCTCGCCGACGACCTCTTACTCGGCTTAGCCATCACTCGTGCAGGGCTGTGGGTAGTCCTGGAGGTTTTGCCCCACTACCGAGTGATCGGAGCTGTGCCCAAGATCATGCGGGACCTGCTGTTCGTGCTGATCAGCGCTTTGCTGGTGGTGATCAGCTTGCAACAACAGGCCCAGATAGATGTTGTTGGGCTGATTGCTACATCAGCTGTTCTGACAGCCATTCTTGGACTTGCCGCTCAAGAGCCCCTCAAAGATTTGATCGGGGGCGTCAGCCTGCAAATCGAGCGAGTGTTGCGCGATGGCGATTGGGTTGAGCTCGATGGTCACATTGGCCGAGTCAGCAGCGTGGGCTGGCGAGACACCAACCTGCGTTGCATCGATGGCTCTCGGCTGGTGCTGCCCAACACCAAAGTGACAAGCAGCGTGCTGCGCAACTTCAGCAGCT
>WTGE01000394.1 GCA_011525445.1 Synechococcus sp. CO36386bin_37 | reverse complement strand
CTTGACTAATCCATCAACCAATCCAGATCCCTACTTCGGCCACTGTTTCGCCTGCGCTTTTTGGGCTTCCTGCCAACAGTGGGGACCTCAGCCACCAGCGGTGGTGGCGCCTACAATGTCCACGGGAAGCTATGGAGCGGTTGAACCGGTATCCGCACGCCTCTTCATTCCGCTTCATACGGAATCAGTCTCTAGCTTGTGGGTTCCGATGCCTTCACAGGGAGCTCAGTTAATACCAACAATGCAAGAATATCTGTCGCATGCCTCAGCCGAGAGATGGCTCACATCATTGACGGCACCAATGGTGACGGCGCTGGTCTGTCAGCAGAGCTTGATACAGCTGTAGACGTAGCGCTACCAAGTGTGATCTTGGTCACAATGAAACGCAGTTTTCCTGCGAAAGTGGCCATAGATGAGTCTGTTTTGTGGCTGCGGCTTACCTCAACAACGTCCGAGTCCTTTGCAAGGAGGGATGCGAGGAGAAATTCATCGCAGAGACAGAGCAGTGGGTCAATCCTTCAGGCATGCTGGATGCTTACTGGGCCAAGACAGGAGAGCGCAGCTACTGCTTCGTAGGTCTATGGGACAGCGAAGCAAGCCTGGTCGCTGCCCGGCCCCAAATGATCGAGCACCTCAACAAGGTCCGGGATTTCTTTGAGGAGCTATCTCCTGAACTTGGTGTCACCGACCCTGTTTCAGGATCAGTTGTGACCCATAAAGCCTGATGCAGGCAGGAAACGATGGCCTCCCTCGTTCAGTACAGGGAGAGATGAGCGCATCAGGAACATCCTTGATGACTGGCCGCGATCAGCAACGCGCAAGGAGTGGTCCCGTTCCGATAATGGGTGTTGCCTGAGCGCCAAGCCCGCAAATCCTCCTACGAACGAGACGCACTATTTCAGGAGATAAGTCGTGGTGAGAGTCGAGCTACGTGCTGCAAAGATTCCTTGTCTTCCCGGAATCATTGCTGACCACAATTGGCTGCTGGTATTTCATACGACTGAAGGCAAGCGTCAAGAATGTGATCGATGGGAAGTGTGGCAACGCGCCAACCAGAACGAAACCTGCTGGGGGCATCTTCACAAGAACCTTCTGACTCCCTACCAAGGGGTAGGCAATGGGCCATCTCGATTAATTCATGAATGGATCGGCGAAGAAGCATTATCGATTGCTGAACGAATCAAGTCGTCTCCAGAGGTGTATCCATTCATTAATAAATACAGCTACTGGCCTGGCCCAAATAGCAATACATTTGCTCAGTGGATCGTTCGAGGCAAGATCAAACTCGGAAGCAGAGCAATAGGCAAAAGCTATCCAATCCCATAAATTCACCAAGCAATGCAATAAAAATAGACCTGACATCAAGAGCTTGACAGCAAAAGGGCAAACTATTTAAAATCTACAGAAGCAAATTGAAACATTTTTGAACTCAATATCTCCTTGAGAGAAGACAAGATGTAAAAGGCCTTAAGCAGACCGGAGCCCAGCATGCGACGTTGCCAGAGACGTTGAAGCCCACGAGCATCAAGGACGAGGCAGGCAGGGCAGAGCTGTGGACGATCCATCAGAAATTGATCGGGAGTACCAAGGGAAACAAGACGGAACCCCGCAGGCTGCACTCGTTGCTGCTGCGTGATGCCAATGACACCGCTATTGATTGCAATCTCCAGGCACGCCTGCAAGTCAGTGAACAGCTTGCCCCCGTTGAACCGCAACGGCGATGGCGGGCAGGCTCTTAATCAGTAGCTGCTCCGTCGTGCGGTCTGGATAGCCCGCAGTAAATGAGTGCCTCAACGATTTTTGCAGCCTTGTCATATGCCGACTACAAGTGGATCAAAAGCATTCACGCTGATGTCTCTTCTGCATACCGCTGTTGGTGTCTTCACAATTGCAAACCCCATCGGGAACCTACCGATCTACTTATCGTTCACAAATGGAAATCCACGACAGGATCGTGCGATTGCCCGCAGCGCAGCTGTTACGTTCATCATCGCTTTACTGCTATCCACATGGATTGGAAATGGTCTGCTTGAGTTTTTTGGTATCAGTCAAGGTGCCTTCCAAATTGCTGGTGGTCTGATCGTGACCTTGATAGGACTTTCGATGTTGCGTTCTCAGACGCCTTCAGAGCATCACGACGCTGAGTCAGTTGCTCGCGATCAGTCCTCGTCTGTAAAGGGTGTAGTCCCTCTTGGCATTCCGCTTCTTGCTGGTCCAGGAACCTTGACGGTTGTCATTGCCGATCCATTAGCTGCAAGCATTAAAGGTCAATTGGGAATCAGTTTGGTCATTCTTTTACTGGGTTTGATGGTGTATTTGATTTTTGCTGCTGGCGATCGAATAGCCAGCCAAATCAGCGCATCTGCATTGCAGGTGCTCACGAAGGTGATGGGGCTTCTCCTCACCTCGATTGCCATTCAGATGCTGATTAACGGACTCATCTCAGTATTCCCTGCAATGAGCCAGGCTGCGTCGTGAATCGCTTTCATCTCCCGACAAAACCTCACACAGTCCCTCCCGTCAGCGATAGCGGTTTTTTGTTGTGTGGAGACGATTCTGTGCCACTTGATGCAAGTCTTCCATTGAGGAGTTTCTAGCTTTGTAGCATCACATGCCTGATCGCCATGGCCTTTGATGAACTCGATCGGACAACTCGGTACATCCGTGATGCCAAGTCTCGTGCCCTCGACGTGCTGAATGAAACCTCTCCCAAACTCACAGCGCTTGAAAAGGCCATGTGGAGGAAATTAAAGCAGGGTGAACGGCCTTGCAAGAACGGCAAAAATTAAAGCCGCGGGCTCCTAACCAGATAAGGAATACAAGCCACTGAAATCTCGCAAAAAATCACTCGATCAGGGGAGGTGACTCCAGCTTTAACGGAGATGGTGTGTTCACGGGGCGAGAGCAACACACCTCACACGAATCAAATGAAATTCTGCTGCGCTTTCGGAAGCCTTAAAAATCAATAAATCTAGTCCCTGTATCTAAGCGAGCAGTCGTTACGTGCCGCCTGATCATTAAACCCTGAGGCCATTTGCAATTGCTGCTTTTCACTGATTCCGCTGTCAATAATATCCCTTTCAAGGAGATTCAAGACATTTTCGACTTGGTAGCGACTGTAGCCCGAATCGAGCATGGCACAAGCGACTGAAGCAGCACCCATTCCAAAATCATCTCGCCCAGCATAGGCAGGACTCGCAATAACGAGGGTGGCGAGCAAAAAAAGACTCTTCATATGCAAATCCAGAATCCTTCTACTGTATTTCGCAAGGAACGAAGAAGCACAACACAAGTGGTAACAAGCAATGTGGCTATGACCTGACCGAATTTACAGCCATCTCAGCTGGCATGCGAATAGTGAGAGAACCCTGCGAATATAGCCCACCACCATGAGCATTCGCTGGTGGGTGAACCAAGGAACTGATCGCAATAACGAGTGCCAGGTTTGACTCTTTGACAGAACGATTGACCATATTGCAGAAGAATTATGAGGGCAATAAGTTGAGATACGTCTAAATGCAAAAGGCAGTTGGCTTTCATCTGCTGCGATCCACTTGCTGCTAAACCCCATCAGTTGCGTTCGAGCAATCTCCCACGTTGCTCCATACCACTGCACGCCGAGCCCTACCGCATGCAGAGCGTGGTTGGCACAGCCATCAGCACTGTGCTCCACGTTCCGCGGACGCTGCGCCTATTGCAGAGACGATAAAACTCCTGACCTACCAAATTAAGAGGCGACCACCCCTCTCATGCAGTGGCACGAATCAGTAACGCCTTAGTACGGCCAAACCATCTGCATTGTCCAAGTCCTTGAGAGGCGTAGGCATCAAAGGGCGAGTATCTGCAAAGTAATGCAGGCACGCAAGAGCCACCGCGTCCGGCAGGTGACGTGAAGCTTCGCGTTTCTGTACACGCAATCTCTGTTACGACGATCCGAGCAATACTGACTACATGAAACGATCGCTACTCCTGCCGCTGTGAAACGCAAGTCAAGCAGCACTGAAAACAGGGTTGGCTGGTTTGGTGGCTTTCAAGACTATGGAGCTACGAGAACCAAGCCTTTTGAAGACGAGGACTATGAGTGGAGAGACTGGTTTGGAGGAAGAGAAGGCAAGAGAAGGCGCGAAAACGAATTCTTCATCCTCTATGACAGGAAGTATTACAAGCACTTTATTCTTGAAGGCAAATATGAATGGGAAATAAGGACAACTCCGAGACTCAAGGCCCCACTCGCCAAAAAGGAATGGCAGCATAAAGTTTTCAATATTCTGTTTTTAATTGCGGCACTTGCAGCAACCAACGCACTGGTGAAAGTTATTTACAACTGGATGCAGAGCATGTCTGGCTGACGAAACGCCTCCTACTGCTCCTGTCGTTGCTGACAGCACATCACCCATTCAGAGATTTGCAGCAGCCAGCCAGCGGCCTCGATGTCCTGGCAATCCACATTTTCTGGATACTTCTGATCCAGCGCGATGAGGCCCCTGGGGTGGTTGACATGCCGACAACGGCACCCTGGCCCAATCTCCCGCTGACAGGTCCGGCAGACGACCTTTCCGGCGTCTCTGTTGATCACCGGTTCCATCCCGCCCAGTCGTGCCTGCTCCGCCGGTGCGCAATGACAGATCTGTGGTTCCGCTGCCTTGATGAACAGCTTGCACAGATGGCCGGGATCCAACACTGGATCCACCACGTCGAGGATGCAGCCCATGCGGTTGGCGTTCTTCCCCATTAGCTGGCCACCTCCTTCAGACACTTCGGGGACTCCTGCTGATCAAGCAACCGATGCAGTTCGGGGAAGTCAGCCGATCAACGGCAATACCAATGCGGTTCCAAACGTCAATCAATATCCGATCGATGTCAGCAAGGTCGGGGGTGCCAACGATCAAACATGCTGCAGCACGGCGTCATCACGACTCAATTCGTCCCGCTCTGCATAGAGGGTCTTCAACTCGGTCCAAGCGGACTGGCGCTCAAGGAACGTCCGCAGCGCGTACTTGTCTGACAGCGGCGGCAGAGGGAGCTGGCCAATCGCCATAGCCCCCGCCAGGTTCCAGTCCTGCTGATCGCCGAATGCATCCGTCAATGGCAGTGGCATCAACCAGCGGGGCTCTATGGCGCCCGGGCATTCACCTTGCGATCAGTGCAGAACAGTGCGGGCGGCCGAGCGCAATCGAGAGTGAGCGCTGCCCTCGCTTCCTCCAGATCGGTTGTGGCAACTGACGGGGCTGGCGGGACTCGAACCCACGACCTACGGTTTAGGAAACCGTCGCTC
>WTGE01000206.1 GCA_011525445.1 Synechococcus sp. CO36386bin_37 | reverse complement strand
AGGCCGTGATGATGGCCCATGCTTTGGGCAACCCATTTGATTTGGCTGCCACCCTGGCGTTCTGCCAGAAGTACAATCTTTGGCTGGTGGAGGACAACTGCGACGCTTTGGGCTGCAGTTATTCCATGCCCCGGCCTTTGGCTGAAAGACTTGGTTTTACCGAGAACAGCCCTGGCCTCAATGAAGGCCCCGATCGAGTGATCCGCTGGACCGGCACTTGGGGTGACATCAGCACTCAGAGCTTCTACCCACCCCACCACCTGACCATGGGAGAAGGCGGAGCTGTGAATATCGTGCGCGATCAAATACTGAAGGTGATCGCCGAGAGCTTTCGCGATTGGGGTCGTGATTGTTGGTGCCCCAGCGGAATCGATAACACCTGCAACAAGCGCTTCGGTTGGCAGTTGGGTGAATTGCCTGAGGGATATGACCACAAATACACCTACAGCCATTTGGGCTTCAACCTCAAACCATTGGATCCACAGGCGGCCATCGGTCGGGTGCAATTGCGACGCTTACCGGAGTTCATCGAGTCTCGCAAGCAAAACTGGGAGACATTGCGTCGGGGCCTCGCCGCTCACGAGGACGTGTTGGAGTTTGCCTTGCCCACCCATGCCACCGCCTGGGATCCCATTCACGGCTTTTCCTGGGATGAGACGGGTTGCCGTACAGATTGCAGTTGGTTTGGCTTCAAGATTGCGGTTAAGCCAAACGCACATTTCAGCCGAACGGAGCTGGCGCAGGAGTTGGAACGCAACCTGATTGGTAATCGAATGTTGTTTGGCGGCAATCTGCTGCGTCAGCCAGCCTTTGTGCACTTGCGTCATCGGGACCCTGATGCCCTACGAATAGTTGGTGACATGGTGGGCTCTGATGAAATCATGGAAACGGCGCTGTTCTTGGGTACTTATCCCGGACTGACTCCAAGCATGTTGCAAGCGGAGATCAATGTGATCAGCCACTTATCAAGGTCAAAGGCTTTTATCTGATGACTATTTCAACCCTCACCAAACCTATGAAACCTCTGATCATTCTCGAGATGGCCAATAACCACTCAGGTTCAGTGAGCCATGGCCAGGCCATAATTCGAGCTTATGCAGACATCTGCAGTCAGCACACCGAAAACTATGACTTTGTATTCAAATTTCAATATCGGAATCTTGACACCTTCATCCGAAAGGACATGTCAGGTAACCTTGAAATTCCATTAATCAAACGATTTTCTGAAACCAGGCTTACATCGGCTGATTTTAAATTGTTGTTGGATGAATCTCGTAAGTATGGCTTCGGAACCATGGTGACTCCGTTTGACGAAGCATCTGTAAATGAGCTACTTGACCATAATGTTGATTATATCAAAATCGCCAGCTGTTCATTTGGCGACTGGCCCCTCATTGAAACTATCGCTAAGGCTGGCAAACCAGTCGTAGCATCCTGCGCCGGGGCCAACGAAGAGGTTGTGGATAACGTTGTGGCTTTTTTCAAGAATCGCAATATTTATTTGATTCTGCAGCACTGCATTGGAAATTATCCAACAGCACCTGAGGACATGAACGTTGGCCAGATTAGTTATCTGCGAAACCGATATCCACACTTGCAGATCGGATTCTCCTCCCATGAAGATCCTTCCACAATTGATATTGCGCCACTGGCCCTGGCTCTAGGAGCACGTTCGTTTGAGAAACATGTAGCACTAGAAACGGAATCAATCAGTAAAAATAAATATTCCACGTCTCCAGTTGAGTTCACTGCCTGGATTGAACAACTAAATCGCTCTACAAATATCATTGGTACTTCAGACTTCAGGTACAAATCTAGAAGTAGTGAATCGAAGAGTCTTCGCAATCTACAAAGGGGAGTCTTTGCAATGCGTCCAATCAAGGCTGGTGAAATAATTAGCCAAGAAGATTTGTACTTCGCCTTTCCCCCGTCAGAAAGGCAGGTCACGGCAAATGACATTAGCAAGTATTCATTAATAACAGCTTCGAGTGATATTGATTGTGATCAGCCGCTCCTGGCGGACTTTGTACAGACTGTTAATCACCGTCAAGCCATACAAGATATTGCAACCAAGATCTCCAGACTTGTGAAGGAGGCTCGAGTCACTTTCCCTGATTTTGCAGATCTGGAGATTTCCCATCATTACGGAATCGAATTATTTAATGATTATGGCCTCACAATGATTACAGTAGTTAATCGTGAGTACTGTAAGAAAATTCTTATTTTATTGCCAGGACAAGCTCACCCAGAGCAGTATCACAAGAAAAAGGAGGAAACATTCCATGTGCTCTGGGGTTCTGGGACGATCAGGCTTGATGGCGTCAATCAAGTCATGAACCCCGGAGATGTTTTCGTAATTCAACCAGGAACCCGTCACTACTTCAGCTCCGATAAAGGAGTTGTCTTGGAGGAGATTTCGTCGACTCATTATGTAGATGACTCTTTTTTATACTGATCAAACGATTCACGACAATGAAAATCGCAAAACCTTCCTCACCCATTGGAGCATGATCTGAATGATGCGTGTTGCCGATTGGATCATGAAGCGCCTAGCAGATGAGGGGCTTCGTCATATGTTTTTATTGCCTGGTGGTGGCGCTATGCATCTCAACGATGCACTCGCCTGCGAACCTCGTATCACGCCAATTCCATGCCACCACGAACAGGCTTGTGGGATTGCTGCGGAGGCTTATGGACGTACTGGCCATGCAGACAATCCGGGCTTCGGTGTTGCCCTTGTAACTACTGGTCCAGGGACTACCAATATTATAACCCCAGTTGCTGGGGCTTGGATTGATTCCTTGCCTTTATTGGTGTTATCTGGTGGCGTGAAAAGAGGCGATCGACTATCTGGAAGAGAACTACGACAGGCTGGTGTGCAAGAAGTTGACATTATTCCTCTGGTTAGCCACATAACTAAATTCTCGGCAACACTTAATCATCCTGAAGAGATTAGTTTGCTTCTTGGCCAGGCTTTGAAAGCTATGCGTTCTGGCAGGCCTGGCCCTGTATGGTTAGAAATCCCCTTGGATTTGCAGGGCGCTGTTGTTAACTCAGATTTTTTCGAGTCTTCTAGCGTTAAAGCATCTGAAGGTTTTGATATTCATGATTCAGGCCAAATACAGAGGCTTTGGGGCCTATTAGAAGACTCAAGTCGTCCTCTTATTCTTGCTGGTCATGGCATCAGGCTCTCCAATGCCGTAGATCTGTTCCGAGAGTTCGTTGAGAAAGCGCAGATTCCTGTAGTGAGCACCTGGAATGCTTTAGATCTAATCCCTGCGGATAATCCTTTGTATATTGGTACTCCCGGAGTTGTTGCTCTTCGAGCGCCAAACTTTGCAATACAAAACTGTGACTTACTTATCTCCATAGGCTGTAGACTCGATAATATTATTACCGCTTACAACCCGCAAAATTTCGCTGCCAACGCTGTTAAGATTGTCGTAGATATTGATCAGAATGAGCTTGTAAATCATGCCATGGATATCAAGGAAAAAGTACATGCTGATGCTGGATCTTTTATTAAATCCCTTCTCAATTCTTGTTCTGCTAGTTCGTCAAATTATAAAGAGTGGTCAACTCGCTGCCAAGACTGGAAAGAAAGGTATGGGAAAGTATGTAACCTCTCTTCTAATGACAGAGATGAGATTAGCCATTACAAATGCGTAGATGCATTGTCCTCGGTTATTCCTCCTAACACTCTAATTGTTACGGGAAGCTCAGGCCTTGCTATTGAGGCTTTTTATAGCACGTTCCGTACAAAACTTGGACAACGTTTATTTCTTACTAGTGGACTTGGCTCCATGGGTTATGGCCTTTCTGCTGCTATTGGTGCTTGTCTTGGGAATAGTAGTGCTGAAACAATTGCTATTGAAAGTGATGGAAGTCTTATGCTTAATATCCAGGAACTTGCAACCTTAACAGCTTTAAAACTGCCTCTCAAGCTGTTTGTTCTTGATAATGGTGGTTATGCATCAATTAGAAATACCCAAAAGAATTACTTCAAGGGAAGATATATTGCTACTGGCCCCGAGAGTGGTATTCAGATTCCAAATATTGCTGAGCTCTCTAAAGCTTTTGGTCTGCATTCAGTTACTCTTAACAAACCCTCTTCGCTGGAGTCAGATCTCAGTGAGTTTCTTCAACATGAAGGCGCAGGTATTTGTGTGATCAAGCTTGTTAGAAATGAGACATTGGCTCCAAAAGTAGCTGCTGTCCCTCAGAAAAATGGTTCTATCATATCAATGCCTTTGGAAGACATGACGCCTCTCCTTGATATTGATACTCTTTCAAGCGAAATGATATATCCTCTAAGTCCCGATTCTTTAAAAGCGAGGGAGATTAATTAATCCTCTAATCAGTTTAGTTCTAATTTCAATCCCGATCACTCCAAGTACTCATTTGACTATACTGCTTGATCGCTATATCTAGGCAGTTTGCCACCTTCTTGCTTGGAGATATTCGCTCTAATCTCCAATTTTCTGGAAATCGTGAGTCGTGCCTTTCCGCTGTTGAAGTGATACAATGAACTGATTCGTGTTTGATAACATGTCATCCCTTGAAATACTAGCCAAAGAAGAATCCCTATCCCTTGACGAATCCAGAAAACGTAAGGATCAGAGCCAGAAACGGCCTAGGGTCCACGAAAAAATTCAAAATTACTTTAATAACATGATAGATGGAGGTATTTCACCAATTCTACGTCTAAAGATTAATCGATCCGCATGCAATATGAAGTGTGAGCACTGTTGTGAGGAGCCATATATGACACGTGATCTAGTCAAACGTACAGGTGCAAAGGATCCAAGGCCCCAGATGTCACTTCACGACTATAAAAAGTTGTCTGAAGAATGTGATGAACTCGGTTTATTCAGATTCGTAATTACCGGTGGAGAGGCACTGCTTGATCGTGGACTGGGAGATCTCATAGAAGCTCTTGATCCTTTAAAGCATTTAATTATTCTGGATACAAATGGCTATTATTTTGATATTGATAAGGCCAAGTGGTTCGCTGGAATAGGTGGATATAAAGCCCAGATATCACTTGACAGCTTTAATCCTGCCGAGCATGATCAATTCAGAAATACACCGGGAGCTTACGATAGAGCCATCAAAGCTTTTAAGGCCGCAAAAGAGGCTGGCTTGGAGTTACTTCTATCGACGTGTTTAGTCCGTGATCGAGTCTTCTCCAAGGAGTTTGAATCAATGATTGAATATTGTGCTAGTGAAGACATACCCCTTTATGTAACACTTGCAAAACCTGTTGGCACTGCTCGTGAACATGATGAATGGGTA
>WTGE01000385.1 GCA_011525445.1 Synechococcus sp. CO36386bin_37 | reverse complement strand
AAGCAGATCTCATCTCAAACATGAAAAGACAGAAACTGCTCATATCGTTTTTGATAGGACTCCTCTGCGTATTCATTGCCTATGGTCTGCCCTCCTATTCAAGACAAGGGAAGACAATTGAGCAACCAAGGCCTCTCAAGTTAACGAGCTCACTCGCTGTGATTCCACTGGAAGAACAACCCTTTTATCCAGAACTTGTCAAACGAGCTGATCTGTGGCTCAGTACCCCACTCGCTCAAGTTATTGGGGATACACCGAGGGACACGCTGCTTAACTTTTATGCAGTAATGGCTGACGTTGGCATTCTGATCGATGAGGTGACTCATGCACATCTTGATGACCCAGGTTTGTTTTGGAATCAACAGACAATGGCCGAAATCAAAGAATCAGAGGACCTGTTTGATGCAGCTGTGGCCTCCTTAGATGGGTCGTCTTTCCAGCTTGGAGTACGCAAATACCTCAAAGATGAAGCAGCCATTCAACTGAAGCATGGACTTGATTTCATTTTCAATACAAGTCGTCAATTGATCGCGATACCTGATGCCAGTGCTATGAAAAGCATCAATGAAGAACGGTCAAAACCAACACAAACTTGGACATTGCCGGGATCAGCAATTGAACTTAGCAGTCTGATTAAAAATAATCCGGAGAATAGCAACTTTTATTTTTCAGCTGAAACAGTTGGAAATGCATCTAAAATATATTCACAAGTCTATTCACAATTAGACACTCTCCCAAGCAACCATTTTATCACTGATACATTCTATCAAGATTTTATTCATACACCTGGACACCTCTTTCCTCCAAAGTGGTACTTGATGCTGCCGTCCAAATTTCGAAGCATTATTGAAACAGAAGTATTCTTTAGTGAAACGCTCTTCCAAGTTGCATTATCAATCGTTGCGATTAGCCTGTTTGCACTAATCACTTTTCTTATAATTCGAATTTTATTAAAGACTTACAAGCTAATACCTAATCAACTTCCCCAAGCATGGAATCAGGATTCTATCGCATGGAAGCGTGCCATCTTGATCTTACCATTAGTGCCACTCGCTAAATTAATTGAACTTTTTATCGATGAATATTTAAATTTTACAGGTACTCCTCTAATCATCATTACAATTGTATTTGAAGTTATTTATTTTAGCCTTTTTATTGTTTTTGTATACTTGTTTTTTGAAGCTTTTGGTCGTTCTTTATCTGATTCACTGGTGCGAATGTCCGGTAAAGAAGAGTCTTGGCGGTTATTGAGAACAACTAACCGTGTCATTCCCTTGTGTCGAGTAGCTTCAGGCTTGTTTGCCATTATTCTTACCTACCGAATGTTGCTTCAACTAGGCCTCTCTCCCACTGTCGTTTTAGCGCTCTCAACGGTGCCTGGATTAGCAATCGGACTTGGGGCATCAAAGTTGCTTAGCAATTTATTTGCAGGACTATCACTGCAAACTGATCGTCCAATGCGAGTCGGCGAATTTTGCGAGATCGGTGAAAACCAAGGTTTCATTACAAAAATTGGTTTACGATCCGTTGAAATTGAAACAGCAACGGGAATTATCACTATTCCAAATGCAGTTGCTGAAGACTGTATAGTAAAAAATCACTCACGAAATAAAAATGAACTCAATACGAATGTTTTACAAGGATTGGAATTAAAGCTTGATATTGAAACAAACACAAAATTCAGTCCTGATCAAATTGATGACTTACTGACATTGGCTCGAAACTACATCAAAAGTCGTGCTGACATTATTCGACCCTACCTGAGTATTGATCTTCAACCAGGTGGTCAGCAAAGTCTTGTTTGCATCGGTATGATTAAAGTTTCAAACTGGTATGAATTCATCCATTTAAAAGAATCTCTCATCCTCGCTCTCAATCAGTTGATTGCGCGTGTTGATCAATCTCATTTCATTTTGCCGGTCTCGTACGACACCACGGATGAGCAACTATCCGAGATTCCAGCAATTCTGCAACGAATCATTAACACGATCCCAGGTTTCGAGCTTGTAGCCTGCCGTTTGATGACAATTGCGGAATTTAGTTATGACTTTAAGTGCCATCTTCGATCGAAGGGATTAAGCTACAGAGAATTCAAGGATTCAGTCAATACTATTAATCGAGAATTACTGGCTGCCCTAGCTGCGGCACATATCGTGATTCCTTTCCCAACAGCCATTGAAATTCAAAAAGATGAAACATAATGACTGATTGCTTCTAAAGGATTTCCCCATTCAGTGTGAATACTGTATTTCCATTTTTTTGATTATCTTGGTTAACACTGTATGTAGACTACTTTTCTATCCTAAACAGAGATTCTGATTGTGTATGAGTTGGTATGTTTGATTTGAAGTGAACTGGCATTCCCAGCCTTTGTCTTTGGTATCTTCTTGAAATATTTACTTTATCAAGGCAAGATTTCTGTCTTTTAATTATGTTGCCATTAATCGTTAATCTATTGTTGATAAAGATTTGATAAGGATCTTGGTTTAATGAATGATCTGTTAATGATATGGTAATGTTATTCGTGAGTTTGTATGCATGATAGATCACTCAATTGAAGTCTTAAGATCAGTCGAGAAATGAAGAAGAGCTTTTAAGCGACCATCATTCGACAATCTCAATGGAAGTCATGGAGCGATCAGCTGCACAAAGTGATGCCCACCAAATCACGGATATGACGATCCCAACCCTGTCGACGCCTTCCCACTGGCAGATGCTGGAAGCAATTTTCCGACCCATCGCCTACTACAGGCGTTGCTTCTTACACAACACAGGTGTCGTTCGGGTGAAGATGTCTCCAAGACTTCCTCCTCAGCAGATTCTCGTCAGTGACCCAACAGTGATCAAACAGCTGATGGACCAAGACGGCGGTGGCAATGTCACCGCACCTGGTGAATTAAACGGATTGCTGTCTCAGGTCCTTGGCGAGAATTCCATCATTTTGCTTGCTCCTGAGCAGCATCGCCGTCGCAGGCGCTTGCTTACGCCTCCATTTCATGGTGAACGTCTGAAAGCGTATGGACGTCTGATTTTGGATCTAACTCACCAAACTTTTGCAGATCTGAACATCGGTGATGTCTTCGATGCGCGTGAACAAATGCAGAGAATCACAATGCGGGTGATTTTGACTGCTGTTTTCGGTCTGCATGAAGGAGATGCTTTTCGTAGCCTTGAACGGTGGCTCACAACGAGTCTCAGCATCCGATCTGGGCCGCTTGGTTCACTCTTGTTGTTCTTCCCTTTGTTGCGGAGAGATCTTGGAAACTGGAGCCCTGGAGGACGAATCAAAACAGCAGACGCTGCCGTCAGGAGACTGTTGTTGACCCAGATCGCCTTCAGACGAGGCGCCTTGGAACAAAACCGTGAACAAAAGATGTCAGCTGACATTCTCAGCCTGCTGCTGTCATCTAGAGATGATGAAGGTCAGGGACTCAGTGACGATGAGTTGCATGATGAATTGCTGACGCTGTTGTTTGCTGGCCACGAAACCACCGCCACAGTTCTGACTTGGGCGCTTTACTGGATCCATCGAAACCCTCTGGTCCTTGAGCGGTTGTTGAATGAACTCAATGCATTGACTGATCATTCCAATCCTGACGCGATTGCGAGGCTTCCTTACCTATCGGCAGTCATCAATGAAGTGCTGCGCATTCATCCCGTTGCAATGTTGACGTTCCCTCGTCGCATTGAAACCCCTATCACGTTAGGTAGTCATGGTTTCAGTTCTGGGGATGTTGTTCTGGCATGCATTCAAGCCTTACATGAACGGTCAGATCTATATCCCAAACCCTTTGAATTCGATCCTGACCGATTTATACGTCGGAACTATAGTAACCACGAATTCATGCCTTTTGGCGGTGGGTCCAGACGCTGTATTGGCGCCTCTTTAGCTCTCTATGAAATGAAATTAATTTTAGCTCATTTACTTCAGCAGAATCGATTTCAATTAATTCGTCGTAGTAATCGAATGAACCAGCCGCGTCGTCGTGGTTTTACTCTTGGACCTTCGATTCCAGTTAAATTGAAGATTGTTTCATCACAATAACTATCAACACGTTCCTGATGAATCCAGATTGTCATGTCGATGACGTTTTCTGATCAACAAGCTCCACTGATCAACAATCTTTACCGTTGCTTGAGCGCTTTTTTGTGCTTCGCTCCTCTGGTGGGAGCCTTGGAGAATCAATCCTGGAAGCCTTTATGGCTCCTGATTATCCCCGTTGCCTGTCGATCGCTTCCCACAATTTACGGACTGATAAAACGGCGCAAACTTGGCCACTCAACTTTCACCCTAGTCTTCTTCATCTGGTCCTTGCTGATCGTTGTGGTGACCCAACTCGGACTGGAACCAGTTGGTGGAATCTTCGGTCCAGGGGGTTGGTATTTGCCACTAGCCATCACATGCATAATGCTGTCCCTATTGAAGTCCGTAGGTGATAGTCGTAAGAATTGAACCAGCTCTTCAGAACAAACTTTTATGGACTTGTGATTTCCAGGCAGACACCGATATCGTCAGGCCCGGGCCCCCAGGAATTGCAAAATGGATGGCTAAGAGCCCACTCAAGTGGACTGATCATCACCAGCGGGAAATCTATCGATGCCGTCCATGCATGAACTCTTCCCAAAACGTGATGTGATTTGAACTCAAAGCAGAAATGTTCTGAAGCGTCTGATCACAAATTCAGCCTATTCCTTCACCAGTCATAGGCAGAGTCAAAAGGTACTGAAAGTTACCGAACCAACGGATGGTTTTGTTTTCCAAACACGGTGTCCTTATAGGTATACCAACTGATGTTCTTTTTCTCCTATACGTTCACAGTAGGACCATTGGACGCTGCTATGACATCCCTACGAATTCAAAACACGTGCCAACATGCGAGTCTTGAACTCAATGAGACTCTCAACGCCTTTGACGCTACAACAGACCAAAATAATAAGCCAGCACTGACAGCTTGTCTGATGTCTCAGTTTCTGATCACGATGTGCTGCTTGGTTGATGTCGTTCGATTTGAATTATTAATGGATTCTATTGAGAATGAACTCTCAGTTGTCGAGCGAATTTAGGTCCCCAACTTCTCTTAAGGTGATGTCACCATTGTTTCTTAACCATACACCATATTTTGATTTAACAACTATTCAAAAACTGATACTAACCTAATCATAGATTAATGTTGTCCTTAACGTGATTCTTCTGTTTGATTTAAATCACTTATTGTCCAAAATCATAAAAATAATCATACTGAGGTGGAGAAATCAATTTCACCTTAGGAACTATGATCCTGCTATTTTGCTTCGCATATATCCAGTAAATG
>WTGE01000476.1 GCA_011525445.1 Synechococcus sp. CO36386bin_37 | reverse complement strand
GCTTTACGTATCACCGTGGCACGGATCAATCCTTATTAGCAGGATTCAGTCTGGCCCCAGATGCTCTGAATAAAACCGTTGAAGAATGGCAAGGCACTTGCAACGACTTCCTTCCAAATTTACGCATTCTTCGCACCTTCGCTCATCCCTGGGGCAACGATCCTCTCTCTCAGGGCAGTTGGTGTAGCTATCGGCCTGGCACCGTAACCCGTTTTGCGGAATCGCTGCCCCTCCCTGAAGGCAAACTCTTTTTCGCGTCTGCGGATCATGGGGATGGCTGGAGAGGTTTCATGGAGGGTGCAATTGCCAGTGGATCGCAGACGGCGATGGCTGTGCTGAACAACCTGAGCGCTGGATAATGCCAGCAAACCCATGATCTCGCCCCAACAAAGGGCACGATGGTGATCAACGGTTGAAACCAGCGTGGGTTGGCGAGCAATTCTGGGAACTGGTGTGATCTGGCTCGGTGCAGCCGTCATGGAACCCAGTTCGGGCCATACTCACAGTCAAGGACTCGAACACCTCACCCCCGCAGAAACGCGATCAAACCGCAACTGGCACAGTTTCTGGCGGAATCACCTGGGGGAATGGACAGGAACCTGGACCCGCTACACGCCCTCAGGTGATGTGAAGGAAACCTTTGCAAGCTCGCGCCGGTTCACAGCAGATTCCGCACAGACAGAGGTGGTTCATGTCAATCGCTATCTCTACGCCGATGGGCATGCCATCCGCAAGGAATGGAGTTTCAACATCGATGATCACAGTCAGATCAATGGATTTGCCCATCCAGCCAGCGAATCGATGCGTGGTCTGGCACTCGACAATGGTGCTGCAGCATGGCTTATTCCCCATCTTCAACGCGACAAGATCGCGCCATTTGAGCTGTTTCTCGTGGATGGAGATATCCGACACAGCGTTGGAGTGCTGTATGGAACTAATGGACAACTGATCCGCACAACCAGTATCCGTGAACAGCGGGGAAAACCCGCGAACAATCCCTGGACAACCGCTCTTGTCCAAGTAGATCCATGGATCCCCGAGGGGCAATGGCAAGGGAAAGCGGCTCAGATTCGCCAGGATCTATCCCGTGTTCCCATCGCACAGTCCACCTGGCAGCGGAGTGAAACGAACCAAGCGAACCATTTCTTTCCAGACGGCATCATTCTGCGTTGCCCTGAGCAACTCGTTGCAGGCCAACCCTTTGCGATTCAAGTGATCTGGATGGTGAATGCTGATGAATTGCAGACCATCACTGCGGAATACAACAGCGCAGCTGAGTTGATTGCCGTGACACACCAAGGGCTCTCACCCGACTCTTGATCAGGTCAACAGCAAGCGATCCACAAAACTGCGCCAACTCAACCCCTGCGGATGATCTGAGAACACAAAGCGCTCTTCCTCCGCACTGAGTGGTGGTTGACCAATGCTCCGTAGCAGGAGAGCCAGTTCCTGCTGATCGAGGCGATCGTCACCATCAGCATCAGCGGGCATCAAATACAGCAGCAAGCGCTCTTCCCCCTCCCGAAGCCGCTGGAGTTGCTGAATCATCTGGCCGAATTCGCAAGCATCAATCCGACCATCACCATCCAGATCCATTGCATCCATGGTGGCGGCCAACTGACGTTTGAGCGAGGACGAAGCCATCACCGCGTTCTGATCGTTGGAACGGGTTGGCAGCAAGGCAGCAGCAAGCTCGTCCAGGCTGAGAATTCCATCATGATTGTGATCGAGTTTTTGGAACAGTTCCTGCGTCTGCGTTTGCATCGGCGGTGCGAGAGGAACCTTTCCCCGCTTCGGCAAAGTGCCAGAGATGCGATGGCGCAAGTGACTGCGGAACGTGCCCAGCAGCTCACTGGCAATGCGGAATCGATGACGATGCTCTTCAGGTGTGACAACCGCATGCAGAGAGACTGGAATCAAGGCCGGCAACAGACGCCCCACCAGGCGTTGCAACATCCAGGTGGTCAGAACAAAGCTGACCGTCAGGGGCGGGAGCGTCGGGACCAAAGCCCCTTGCAAAAACTGCAACAGAGTGGAAAGACCAGCACCGACAAGAGCAATCATCAGGCTTCTTGGGCCAGGAGCATGAAAGATGCCCCCAAGAGCGATGGCCACCAGCAGACCGTTGTATCCCCAGAGGCCCTGAGCCACATCCGCTGCCTCAACTCCGATGGCCAGGACAGTGACCATGGCCGCCAGGGCACCCAGAACGCCAAGAGCAGCAGCCAACGGACTGGCCAAGACCACAGCCAAAAGCACTAGCCAGCCACTCGCCAGATTCGCGCACAGAAACACCTGCCCAAAGCTATGGGGCACGCCGAGGAAAAGCGCAGGCAGAGCACTGCTTTCAACAACGGATTGCGCCGTTTCGATGGAATCCGGGACAGAGGGACCGACTACCAGAAGTAAGCCCCAGGTGATGAGGCAAAAGGGCAACGTGAGTGCAGGAGGATCGCCGCGACGATGGAAGAGCATGCTCCAGATCTGGAGCAACCAAGCAGTGATTGCTCCCCCGAGCGGCACCAGAAAGATGAGAAGCCCAGCGAACCAGCTCACGTCTGCATCCAACAACACGCCAGCTGCACAGCCCACAAGGGCACCGTTGAAACCATGGATTCCCTGATCACGCAAGCCAGGGTCGAGGTGTAGAACACGAGACGCGAGATTGGCGGCGATCATTCCCAACATCGCCAGCAAGGCCATCCAAGGGGATTCGAGCAGAAAGGCCCACAACAACAACGCACCGCTGAGCGGATGGTTGATGAAAATTACCTGGGAAAAACTACGAAAACCACTGCCCCAGAGGCCATTTGGGTATCGGGATTCAGCCAGCCAACCACGCTTGGGCCGCGTTGAGAGAGGCGGCAAAAGATTCTGCAGCTGCTCGTAAATCGAGGACGATTCACCTGTCATGGGAGTTGGTCGAGGTCGTTAACCGCTGTGCGAGAACCTCCAGTCCAGCGCGGAAAATAGCGAGGGACAATTCCGCCAAGGTGTTGAGCTCATCAAGATGGGGGTTGATTTCACAGATTTCCCAGCAACAAACGCGGGGATCAGCCAGCAGAGTGCGCAGCAACAGGATGGCCTCATGCACCCAGAGCCCTCCCGGGACAGGAGTGCCTGTGCCCTTGCAGATAGTTGAATCCAATGAATCCACATCAAAGGTCACGTAGATCAGATCCACGTCCGAGAGATGAGCAAGGCAGCGGTTGGCTGCCTGCACGGCTCCCTCACCGCGCAATTCCGCAGTGGTGATCACTGGTATTGAATAGTTCGCCAAGGTCCGATCCTCTGCATCCTCGGTATCTCGTACGGCGACATAAACCAGGTCCCGCAAAGAGATCGCTGGAGAGTTGGAGCCGTGGAGCCGCTGAAGATCACTCCAGAGGGATCGCGTCAGCGCATCAGGATCATTGATCGCTTCCGAAAGATTGTCGTGGCGAGCCGCAATGGCTAACGGCATCCCATGCATGTTTCCGGAAGGAGTCGTGAAGGGCGAGTGAATATCGGCATGGGCGTCGATCCAAATCACCCCGATGCGCTGTTGTGGATAAGCACGTCGAATTCCGGAGATCGTGGCAGCAGCGGTGGAATGATCACCTGCCAACACCAGCGGGAAGCGGCCTTGCTCAAGAGTGTCGGCAATCAACGCAGCCGCATCGCGCATCACCCTGGAGATTGTTTCGATATGTCGGGCGTGCGGGGTAGACGTACTGCTTCCAGCAACATCGGCACGAGCTGATGTTGCTGGATCCCCTTGAATCTCAACAATCAGACTTTCACTCATTCTGCGCAGATCCTTCTGACGCTGGATTGCATTTTTCAATAATTCGATGCCAGCCCCCGCACCAGGCTTGCCTGCTCCAAGATCGCAATCCACCTCCACCAAAGTCACAGCATCGAAGTGGGATGCGCTGATGATCTGAACCAAATTTTTCTTGAGACGTTTCAGATCTGCCAAGGAACAATTCAGACAATCAACCTCATCCATCAGGTTCAGAAACTCAGCGAGACTGATCCGGCCATCGCGATCACGGTCCAAACGCTTCAACAAGGCTTGCGAATCCGCAGGTCCATCCGATCCATTCAGCAACGACAACATCACAGAGAGCTCCCCCCCGCTCAACCCCTGGTTGTGATCGACATCCAACAGCTGAAAAAGATCCCGCAGGAGTTGGTGGGTGCCCAGACCAGGTTGTTGTTGAGCCCAGAGCAAAAACGTCTCTCGGCTCACCACCCCTTGATCTGTCGTCAGCCGACGCAAGGCATTCGCTTCCGCAGGTGCAATGAGAACCGACATCAACGAGAGAACGTGCTCCAGCTCCAACGCGGTAATGAACCCATCACCATTCACGTCAAAAAGCGCATACAAAGACGAGAGCTCGTCCTGAAATGAAATATCCGACATGAAGAAGCATTTCCTCAAACAACGACACCCGCTCGAAGCCAGCTTCAAGGCCAAGGTCATCCAAGGGAAGCCTTTCCAAGAAACAAACAATGAGCAAAAAGTCGTCTGTCTATCGTGAGAATGTAGACATCAGCACACAAGCGGACTGTTCATAGCTCACGGTTCATCAAAACGGGGTGAGATCGAGAAAGCGGCTCACCATCAGCCTTAGATCAACCAATGCTGCTTGGAAAAAGCCGGCGGTTTAAGTTTTGATTGAGTTTTCAGACATCGAACGGACCCAATGAAATTCACTGGCAGTCATGAAGCACTCCAAACAATCGTCACTCAGCTAGGAGTGCCTTGTCGCTGGCAGGACAAAGGCGCATTCCAAATGGCCATCTTTGAAGACGGGGTGAGCAACCTGAAACTGAATTGGTGGCCTAAAACAGGTGAATTAACACTCGTGGGGGACCCGGAAGTACGGGATACGATTGTGGAACGTCTCACCGCCTTAATCGAGCTGGCAGCAAAAGAGGATTAAGCTCATCCAATCGACATCAGCTCACTGAGTTCACATCCATTCAATGATCGATGGATGGTCCACTCAGATTGAACCCTTCTGGCAACACCTTCAAGCGCAAGATTCACCCCTCAGCCCCTTAAACAGCTTGAACGAAATCCTCGCTCGTCGGGGCCTAAACCAATCATTTTTTTAAGCTCATAAGACTAAATTTGACAGGTTAATTATTGACATCTAAACTTTAACAACAAAACAGTGAACTACAGTTTCAACCCTTATCGCTTCAACCCAATGACGTCCTACCAGCCACAACGCCTCAAAGGTTGAACACAACAAATGAACTTAGGTCAATTATAGAAATCAGAGAAAGAAACTGAAGAGCCGTAGACGCGCAATCAGCAATC
>WTGE01000101.1 GCA_011525445.1 Synechococcus sp. CO36386bin_37 | reverse complement strand
CGGCGAAGTGACCGAGACGAGTGGGTTGTTCGTTGAGACGATGCAAAGGCATCAATGGGAAGAGTTGCTGGATGGCCCAGGTGTCCGGGGCGGAGCGGAAGATCGAAAGGTTGGCGTAGTAGGTCTCGGCCAGAACAGCAGGAAGCGTTTTGAGGTCGTCGGGCAGGTTTGTTTCATCGGGGAGATGGTCGAGCAGGGCCCTTGCACACGCCCAGGTGAGTTGTTCAGCCATGCTGCGTTCTTTCAGGCTCAGGTAGCCGAGTCGGAATGCGGCCAGTGCGTCCTCTTTGAACTTGAGTGCATCGTTCCAGGCTTCCTGCAGGCGTGATACTTCTGACGATGCGGCCGTGGTTAGGTCCTCGATACCCTGCAGGGTTTCGCGCAGGTTGCGAACGATCAAGGGCTCATCTTCTTCAACTGTCGGAGCGGGATGCTGCAGCCCTCCGCTGCCGAGAACGTTGAACACCAGCACTGAGAAATGGCTTGCAATCGCTCGACCGCTCTCACTCACCAGTGTGGGTACGGGTACGTTTTTGGACTCGCACCCCTCTTTCACTGTCGCGACCACGTCATTGGCGTAGTTCTGCAGCGAATAGTTGGTCGATGCTGCCGTGGCAGTACGACTGCCGTCGTAGTCAATCCCCAAGCCACCGCCGACATCCAGGTAGCCCATCGGTGCGCCAAGGGCATGCAGTTCGACATACAGCCGCGACGCTTCCTGCAAGGCATCTTTCACAACGGCGATGTCGTTGATCTGGCTGCCAACATGGAAATGCAGGAGGCGGAGCTCCCCGAGTAAGCGGGCCTCTCGCAGGGCCTCAACGGCGCCGATGATCTCGGGAGCGGGGAGTCCAAACTTTGCTCGTTCACCCACTGAGCTACCCCAGCGTCCCGTGCTCCGGCTGGAGAGCCGCGCGCGAATGCCGATGAGCGGCGCGGCTCCGAGCTCCTGGCTGGCATCAATGATGCGCTGCACTTCGTCCGGTTGTTCGATCACCACCACGGGCCTTCGGCCGAGACGTCTCGCCAGAATCGCCGTTTCGATGTAGCGCTGATCCTTGTAGCCGTTGCAGATCAGCAGGGCCTCAGGGTCCTCCATCAGGGACAGTGCGATCAGGAGTTCGGCTTTGCTCCCGGCCTCGAGGCCGAAATGCCAACGCCTTCCGCAGGTCACGAGCTCCTCCACGACGTGGCGCTGTTGGTTGCATTTCACCGGGAAGACGCCTTGGTAACGCCCCTCGTAGTCGTAGCGGGTGATCGCTCGTTCGAATGCCGTGTGCAGCCGTTCAAGCCTGTCTTCGAGGATGTCGTCGAAGCGGATTAGAAGCGGCAGTCCAAGGCTGCGGTCCTGGAGGCCAGCCACCAGCTCCATCAGGTCAAGGCTTCCGCCACGATCTCCACGCGGTTGCACGCTCACGTGCCCGCGTGGGTTGATGGAGAAGTAAGGATCGCCCCAGCGTTCCAGTCCGTACAGCTGGGCGCTGTCGCTCCCCGTCCATGTGGTGGAGTCGGCGAGCACCATGGGAAAGGACATCGATTGGCTTGGGGGAATCTAAGGAGCTTCCACCCCATTGCCAGTCTTGTGCTTGCCAATTAGGGCATCTGGCGTAGACGATGACCACGGTTTTTTCAACGCTATGGCTGCCGAACGCTCATTCATTGCCATCAAGCCCGATGGTGTTCAACGCGGTCTTGTGGGTGAGATCCTGGGTCGCTTTGAGCGCAAGGGGTTCAAGCTGGTTGGGCTGAAGCAGCTCACTCCCAGTCGTGAGCTTGCTGAACAGCACTATGGAGTGCACAAAGAGCGCCCCTTCTTTGCCAGCTTGGTGGACTTCATCACATCAGGCCCTGTGGTGGCCATGGTCTGGGAGGGAGATGGCGTGATCGCCAGTGCACGCAAATTGATCGGTGCCACGAAGCCTCTGGAGGCTGAGCCGGGAACCATCCGTGGTGATCTGGCCGTCAACATCGGCCGCAATGTGATCCATGGCTCTGATGCACCGGAAACGGCTGAGTTTGAAATTGGTCTTTGGTTCCAGCCCTCTGAATTAAGTGATTGGACCCCTTCCGATCAGACCTGGCGCGTCGAGGCTTGATCGCTCACCTGTCATGACGGTGTCGTCCTTGCCCTCGGGGTGAATCCCTGGGGGCTCGATCGTTTTGATTCCGTCACTGAAATCGGTCCCAGCCAAAAGCTTTCATGAGCTTTGTGTTGTCGGAATCGATGGGCTGATGGGTGATGGCGTCGCCCAGCAACTCGGTTGTGATGGCTGCCAACAGCACGCCATTGCGATGATGACCACAAGCCAGCCATAAACCGGGGATCGGACCGGCACCCAGCAGTGGACCTTCGTCGGGTGTGCAAGGTCGAAAGCCCCACCAGCGCTCCATCGGTGGCCAGGTCGCTGCTTGAGGGAGCAAGGCGGCAAGGCCTGTCTTCAACTGCTGCTGTCCCTGCGGAGTGAGTCCTTCGCAAAACCCTGCATCGCGTTCACTTGTGGCACCCACCACGACCAGGCCGTCTTCTCTCGGGACCAGATAGGTGCCAGGCCCGAAAATCACACGCTTGAGAGCTCCCCTTGGTGCCTGGAGTGACAGCATCTGCCCTTTGACGGGGAAAATGGGGAGCAGGGGCAGGAGCCTGGCGCTCCAAGCACCGCAGCACAGCACGGCTTCGTTGCAAGAAAGGGTTTCGAGCGTTCCTTCGGCGTTGCGAATGCGTGCTCCCGTCAGGGAGCCGCTGGTGTGAAGGAGCTCCTGAACTTCGACGCCTTCCTGAAACATCACGCCGCGATCCACGCAGGCGCTCTCCAGGGCGCGCATCAGCTGGCGGCGGTTATCGATCTGGCCGTCCTGCGCGAAGAGCAGTCCAGTGGTCCAGGAAGGGCTGAGTCCAGGGAGCTCCTGTTCGAGTTGGCTGCGGTCGAGGCATTGCCCAAACGTGCGGGTGGGATAGAGGTCCCGTTGTTCCTCATCCAGAAACGGAACGATGATTCCGGTCATGCGCAGGCCGCACGACAGGCCGCTGTCGGCCTCAATCTGTGCCACCCAGCTTGGAACCCTCTCCAGGCTGAGTTGGCCCAGGCTGAGCTGGTCTCCCCTGAGCCCTTCGGCATGGGGTGCGAGCATGCCCGCGGCGACGAATCCAGCGGCTTCGCTGCGCCGCCGGCTCAACACGGTCACAGGTCGGCCACGTCGAGCCAGTTGATGAGCGATGGCAAGGCCCATGAGTCCCCCGCCGAGGATCAGTATCGGCTCTCTGAGCGAGTTGCTATCTGCCGTCATTTCGGGTTCCGGACCGCTTTGTCCCGTCGTGTTGTCTCAGGATCATGTGCTGCTCGTCTCTGCCCTGAACATGAGCTGTCTGTCAGGAGAGAACCTTGAGATTCAAGGCCTTGATGTTGTTCAGGATCACGACTCCAATCCGTTCACTGATGGGACTCAAGGGAATCTCAAGCCTAAGGTTTCCAGCTTTGGAGCGCCTGATCTGAACAGCCTGGTCCCACTGGGCTGTGGTGGGAACAAGGAAAGGGTCTCCGGCCAGTTCACTCAGGACAGGTGAAAGCAGAATTCTGTCTCCCTCCTCACTGTTGAAATCTTCAATGATCTGCGGGCCGTCGAGCAGTCCTTTGAGGCTGATGACAAAAACGTCTGCACCAGGTCCCCCTTGCAGGCGATTGCTTCCTCCATCCCCATCCAGTTTGTCGTTGCCAAGCCCTCCCTGGAGATCATCATCTCCGGCTTGACCTTGAAGAATGTCATTCCCCTCTACGCCCTGAAGGGTGCTTCCAGAGGGAGATGCAGTGATGAAATCGTTGCCTGATGTTCCAATAGAAAAAGAGTTTTCTGTAGCGATGATGGTTTGCGTCAGTGATGATTCGATTGAAGCCTGATGCTCCGCGAGAGTGAGCTCGATGGCTTTCGCAAGCATCCTGTGGCCGGCTTCGGTCGGGTGCAATGAGTCGAAGTAGAGAAAACCAGCTTCGTTTCGTCTTCGCTGGGATGTCTGATGACTTTCAGCGCCGCTGGGCAGGTTGTACAAAATTCCGTCTTTCTGGTCAAGTCGAGCTTCTTCTTGTGCGGCATCAGTTGTATTGATGATTCCATATTGTTTGAAGTTTCCGAGTTTGTTCCCAAAACGCTTCCAGTTGTATTCGTATTCGTTGTTGAACGGAATGATTGTTGCGTAAGGGAACATTTTTGTGATGGCATTTGCTATCTGTTGAGTTTTGATATGAAGGATTGAGGGGGCGCCAGACTGAATTTGCTCTTGCCAACTCCGTGGTAGATCTCTGATATAGGGCAGGGCATAGTTCACTCCATCGACCCTGCCGATGGTCGGGGCGCCACTGGAGATCAAGACAGTTTTGGCATTGCTGTTGCGTAGCAAGGCGATCAGATTGGCTTTGCTGTTATTCAGAATCTGCTCAAAACCGGTGTTGAGATTCTGTTGCTGCAGGACCGTTGCCAGGATGTCATTGCCTCCGCCCCATATCACAGTGAGCTGGGCAGAAAGATCGCGGCGATCACGTTGAAAAAAATGCTCAATCTGTGAGCGTATTCCTAGTTGGCTGACGGCATAAGGAGGCTGAAGCAGTTCTGTTGGGAACTGACCTAAAGCATTCAGGACATCAAAGATCGTTTTTCGTCCAGTCAGGGCGCCGCCAAGGGCGTAGGAGGGGTTCTGGTCGGTTGCGGTGATCGGGCTTGGCCCTCCTCCGATCAAGCGATTGGTGATGTCTGAACAGGATTTGTTTTGCGCGGATCTGCCAATGGATTGGCGTAAAAAGGTTTGCCAGTTGTTATTCGAATGGTTGAAGGTTGTGCCGCTCCATCCAGGATGGGAGTTGGGATAGAGAACCTGTTTGTACATGGCGGCAGATCTTGAGCCAAAATCACTCATGCTGTCGCCGAAGACGGTGATGTTTGGAATATTCCTGTGGCCATCATCTGCCCTGTTCGACCTTTCGATTGGGATCGGCGTAGGGCAATCGAGATACATTTTATTGGTTCAGTGATGACTCCTATTATCGTTATTGCTGTTGATCTTTTTCATCGAGGTAATGCTTCTTGCATCGCCGTTGTGGAGCGTTGCTGCATGGGAGGTCGGATTGACTGTCTGCAGCCTCTCAACCTGCTGATTGCTGCCACGCAATAGGATTGTTCGGCTTAGACGACGCTCACAGCTGATGGCAGCACCTGAAGCAACGCAACTGGCCTGGGAAGCCGTGATCGGCTTGGAGACTCACGTGCAGCTGGGGACCAACAGCAAAATCTTCACAGCTGCCTCCACCGCGTTTGGGGATGACCCCAACACCCATATCGACCCTGTGGTTTGCGGGCTTCCTGGAACGC
>WTGE01000240.1 GCA_011525445.1 Synechococcus sp. CO36386bin_37 | reverse complement strand
GCTCTACCAGCTGAGCTATGGCCCCATAAACATGAGCAAGCCCTTGAGCTGTGCTTTTGTTCAGGCGAAGCATACACCGCCGCGGTGCTCAAACCTGACGCCAGACAGCCATCAATTTGCCCTGCACCTGAACCTGCTCTGCAGGCAGCTCAATCGGGTCATAGGCGGGGTTCGCAGCTTCCAGGCGAACGACGCTTCCATCCAGATGAAAATGCTTCAGGGTAGTTCCACTTCCAGCTACGAGAGCACTCACAATTGTGCCTTGGCGCAATTGCCTTGGCTCTGGCACAGGCTCCATCAGCACAACATCTCCATCAGCGATGTGTGCATCGACCATTGAATCCCCATTCACAGCAAGAGCGAACAATCCGCGGGTTTCAAGAATGGGAGCCAGGTCAAGATGCTCCTGAACGTCATCAAAGGTTTCCACCAAGCCACCGGCTGCAACAGCTCCAAGAACGGGAATTCCTGAAGCCACATCACCTAGCAATTGAAGGGTGCGGGCTTGACCCTCTTGCCAGGTCAGCCATCCCTTTTGCTGCAGATGACGCAGTCGACTTTGAACGGGCGCTGGTGAACGCAACCCCATCGCCTGCATCATCTGACGGATTGAAGGGCTGTGCCGATGGGTAGCAATGTAATCCGAGAGCCAGTCGTACAACTCCTGTTGAGCAGTCGTCAGCGGCTCGGGAGATCCAATCGTCACTGAGGCGATTCAAATGATTCAATACATATGTACCTATTTTGTCTGGATTTGGCAAGCCGTTCAGAGCTTCGGAGCTTGGGCACAGATCCAGTTCACCCTCGCCTCCACTCCCTCGCGTCCTGGATAGGCGCTCCAAATCCCCTCCTGATTCTGTCGTTGCAACACCCCGTCAAGACACTGGGCTCGCATGGAAACCCGCCTTGCATCCCAGGGACTGGACTCTCCCCGGCGCACCAGCAGCAAGGCTTGAAAAGTCACAATCTCATCACGACGCCGAGGATCACCCATGTATTCAGCGGCATCAACTTTGGGAGACATCTTTGCCTCCATGAAAATCCACTCTGGCTGTTTGGATGGATCCTGATCCATCACGCTGCGACGCACCTCGCGCCAGAAGGTGGGCTCTGGTTTGGGTGCCCAGCCCGCAAGACTCGGCGGAGCGGTGGCCACACCAGCGAAACCTGCCATCACAAGGGTTGAAACCAAGGAGGCTTTCTGCAACTGCGTCCTAAAACTCATCCCTTCTCCTGGTCAACATTGTTCCGCTTAATCAGTTCGGCAAGCATCTCCAATTTGGCATTTTCAGATTCGGAGGCACGTGTGGCCATCCAGGCACTGGAAGCCTTGAGCTGAGCCATTTGCTGCAATAGAGACAGAGCTGTTTCTCGCAGAGACTCGATGTCATCGCACTCCCGGATGAACCGACCCCACTTTTCGAGCTCGAACGATTGCTCCAGGCCACGCTCGATCGGGTTGATACTCATAGATTTTTCTCCTGTTCCTGGAGGGGATCCGGCTCACCGTTACAGATGGCTTGAGCTCTGCGATAAAAACCGCTCTCACGATCACCAGCCGCTTCAAGACTGTCGAGAATCCTTTGCCAGTTCTCGCGTTCAACTGGATCCATGCTTCATGCAGATGTTGAGAAAATCTTACGAAGAAAACTCAGGCTGAGATCACGTACTGTCGTCCATTCAGCATCCACCGTGATCGCATGGCTGCTGCGTTCCAACCATTGAAGCTCCTTCGGATTGGATTGCACGGTGCGCATCAACAACTCAATCCCACTGATCGAAATCACATTGTCGCAACGACTTGCAATCGCGAGCAATGGTTGCTCAACGCTCTTGAGTTGCTTCCGGGTGCGCGAGATCAGTTGCAGAACACGAGCACTTGTCGCCACTGGATAACGGTCGTAAGACCAGAGACGCTCCGACGCCATCGGATCCACAAAATCAGAGGGGGGCTTTGCCAGCGATTGCCTGAACCGGGTGAGCAATGGAGCCAAAAAGCGACGAGGGTCTCCACTGCGAATCGGAGGCGAGTAAAGCAACAGTGCCTTGATTTGGGGGTAACGCAACGCCACCTGCAAACTCAAAATCGATCCCAGCGAAAGACCTCCAACCACCACCATCTTTCCCTCCAACAACAAACGCGCAATCAAGCCATCGAGTCGATCGATCCACTGTTGTGGATCAACCTCCATCAGATCACTCAGGTTGGTCCCATGGCCCTCCAGCAAGGGAACCTCAACGCCATAACCTTCAGCATTCATGGATTTTGCAAGAAGTTGCATCTCTGCAGACGATCCGGTAAAGCCATGAATCAGAACCACGGTGACCGCTCCACCAGGAAGTGAGAATGACTCGGGTGATGCGATCACAGCCCCCCCAGTAGGACGGCGAGCAGAGCCTGCTGGGCATGGAGACGATTTTCAGCTTGATCAAAAATGCGACTGGCAGCACCCTCCATCACCCCTGAACTGATCTCCTCATCTCGATGAGCGGGCAAACAGTGCAACACAATCGCGTTGGGATCGGCTTCCGCCAGGAGTGCTTCGTCCAGACAGAAACCTTTGAAGGCCTGTTCACGCTCAGCCTGCTCCTGCTCCTGGCCCATGGAAGCCCATACGTCGGTATACAGCGCCTGAGCACCGCGAACAGCCAGCACTGGATCGCTCATCACTTCGATTTGAGCCCCTGAGACCGCAAGGGAACGGGCCTGATCGAGCACACCCGGGAGAGGTTCAAATCCTTCGGGGCACCCAAGACGCACATTCACGCCAAGAAGAGCACCACAGAGCATCAAGGAATGAGCCACGTTGTTTCCATCTCCCACGTAGGCGAGGGTTTGCCCCTTCAGATCACCAAAGGATTCCTGCATGGTGAGGTAATCAGCAAGTGCCTGACAGGGATGCTCAAGATCTGTCAGAGCGTTGATCACAGGAATTGAGGCCCAGTATGCATAGTCCGCAAGCTCCTGTTGGGCAAAGGTGCGAACAGCGAGAACATCACAGAAACGACTCAGCACTCTGGCCGTATCTTCCAGCGGTTCCCCTCGACCCAGCTGTGTCAGCTGGGGATTCAAGTCCACGGTTTGTCCTCCAAGACGAGCCATCGCGACCTGAAAACTCACCCGTGTGCGGGTCGAAGCCTTGGAGAAAATCAAGCCGAGCACACGATTGCCGAGATCGATACGGCGCTCTCCTGATTTCAGTTGTCGAGCAAGCTCTAGCAGTGCCTGGGCCTGCTCCGCAGAGACATCTGCAGAAGACAGGTAATCACACCCGCGTAAGGGTGTTAATACAGCAGCGACGCCCTTGTCCATTCCAGCGGCTTTAAAGGAATGTTATCGGGGATAAAAGGCCTGCTCGTCAACCCTTACAGCATGTGTACGTGTGATCTGTTGCCTTTGCTAGCCGACAGCATCGACGCTCTTACGGCAGAGAGTGCGAATCGGGAATCCAAACAGCTCAAGCCCTGAAAACAACAAAAAAGACTGTCCCTTGATGAGGAACAGTCTTCGAGAAAATGATCATGGAAATCAGACGCTTCAGCTGTTTAAACAACAGCAGGTTGTTCACCCGGCATGACACTTGCAGACAACATCTCCTTGAGGTCATCACCCTCAATCACTTCTTTCTCCAATATCTTTTGTGAAATCGTTTCCAGAAGGGCCATATTCTGACGAAGAATTGCCAAAGCCTGATCGTGGGCGCGATCCACGAGTCCACGAACCTCGCGATCAATGGCCTGAGCGGTGGCATCACTTACTGTTCTGCGTGGGTTGTTACCACCACCAAGGAAACGACCACCACCTTGTTTGTCATAAGCAAGAGGTCCTAAAGTTTCGCTCATTCCATAAGTACCAACCATCTGTTCTGCAATATCAGTTGCCCGTTGGAGATCGTTGGCAGCGCCTGTCGTGATTTTGCCAAACACAATTTCTTCAGCAGATCGACCACCCAAAAGGGTGGCAATTTGTCCCTCAAGATCTTCGCGCGTATTCAGGAATCGTTCTTCGGTAGGAAGCTGAAGTGTGTAACCCAAAGCACTCATACCGCGAGGCACGATCGAAATCTTTGCAACTTTGCTGCCACCCGGCATGAGATGTCCAACAATGGCGTGGCCAACTTCGTGGTAGGCAACAACTTTTTTCTCGTCATCCTGCATCACGCGACTTTTCTTCTCGAGACCAGCGACAACACGCTCAATTGCTTCATTAAGGTCGGCTTGTAACACTTCAGTTTGTTTGTTCCGTGCAGCTAGAAGTGCTGCTTCATTCACCAAATTGGCAAGGTCCGCACCAGCAAAACCACTTGTGGCTTGTGCGATTCGATCAAGGTCAACGCTCTCTGAGAGTTTCACTTTTTTCGCATAAATTTCCAGAATCGTCTTCCTTCCAGAGAGATCTGGTCGGTCCACAAGAACCTGTCGATCAAAACGACCCGGACGTAGCAAGGCAGCATCGAGGACCTCAGGCTGGTTCGTGGCAGCCAAAACAATGACTGGTTTGTCTTTGGAAGCGAAACCATCCATCTCCGTGAGGAGCTGATTCAAAGTCTGTTCGCGTTCATCATTTCCACCGACAACACCCATGGAGCCGGATCGACTTTTACCGATTGCATCAAGTTCATCAATAAAGATGATGCAGGGTGCATTCTTTTTGGCTTGTTCGAAGAGATCTCGAACACGGGCTGCACCTGCTCCAACAAACAACTCCACAAATTCTGAGCCGCTGATGATGAAGAAGGGAACTCCTGCCTCGCCAGCAACTGCCTTTGAGAGCAGAGTTTTGCCTGTCCCAGGAGGTCCTACCAACAGAACTCCTTTGGGAATGCGCGCACCGATATCGGCATAGCGCTCTGGTGTTTTAAGGAAATCAACAATTTCAGTTAATTCATCCTTGGCTTCATCGACACCGGCAACATCTGCAAATGTGACACGTGACTGTTCGTCAGGAACATATACTTTTGCCTTACTTTTGGTGAAGCTCAGAGCCCCCTGAGCACCACCAGCACCCATGGAACGGCGTGCAAAGAATTGCAGCACCAGAATAAAAATTAAAGGTGGTACAACCCAACTCAGAATTGTCGTAAAAATGTTCGGTTTTTTCGGCGGGGCAGCAGCAAACTCAACACCTTTCTCCTCAAGACGCTGAGGAAGATCCATGTCAAAAATGGGTGTGGTGGAGAGTACGGACGGAGCGCCCTCTTCCACTTCGCTAAGTTCGTAACGGATCTGCTCCTGAGTGATGAAAGCACGTTTAACGGCTCCATCATTCACTTGATCAATGAACAGCGAGTAGGGCACCCTCGGCACCTGTTGCATGCCATGATTAGGGATAAAGCTGCTTAACTACAACAACACTCCGAAGCCAATCAACACAAGGTTAATGATTCCAAACCGCAGAGT
>WTGE01000328.1 GCA_011525445.1 Synechococcus sp. CO36386bin_37 | reverse complement strand
TCTTGCTTTAGTTTCAGCTCTCTGTATTAAGGAGCTAGTTACTAACGTCATGAACTTAGAACTTTAACGCAAAAAAAGCATGGTCCATCAAGCTTCTTACATGTAGGATTAAATTGGTTCAAATTTGTGATTGACCATTGTGTTTCAACAGTCTGAGTTATGGTTATCGACAAGGAATTTTCTCTTCAAAATATTTCTTTATTGGTTTGCAGAGCTGGTAATCTGTCAAATTGATGACTCACGTTTTATCTGTAGAATTTTTGCGAAAGGATTTTGGCCTTGTTTATTTAGTTTCGCGATGATGGATTATGTAATTTTGCCAAGAATTCGTCGCTTTATCAAACGAAGAAAGCGATTGCGTTCCAACTCAAAGTCTTTATAAGCCGTGCTATTAAGTGCTGAATTGGGATATGAATTAACTAAGTAATCGTCTTTTTACGACCTTCTGCAAAGGCCCCTTATCTCGATGTTAATGTCTAAATTAAGCTAGTGTTTTTTGATGAGATTGTGTTGCTGCATATCTCCTCCCAGCAGTGTGAGCTTCACTCACTGATTTGAAATTGCCAACATGATCGTAGTGAATTCCGTTTGTTGTTGCTGAGACTGAATAGAGGTTTGAAGTTACTTTTTGTACGGACCAGTGCATAAAGCAGGATGGCGCTTTCTTGACTGTTTCCATGTTTCTTTCCTTCACTCCGAAAAATTTAAGATGATTTTTAGTGATTGAGGCGATGGCTTTACGAAAATCAATCTAGCTTTATTATTTCTTTGGTATTGGTGTTTTGTTATCGAATTCATTTGGTTCAGATAATTAATGCCAACAAAACTTTATGGCTTTAATGACCTTAAATCTGATACGTCAACGGACCTGCTCACCATCGATCATGATTTCAAACTCTACCCCGAAGCGATTAGCGGTGGCTTGAAATTGTTTAGCCAGTTCAATGAATAGTTTTTTAACCAATTCATCGTCGAATTCATAGATCTCTAAATTGGCTGTTTTCGCCATGACTTTCAAATCATCCACAAGTTTCTCGACTCGTGCTGAGAAAATCTTTCCAAATCGAGCTCTTTTTTCACGTGCAGAATTGAAGTCAGGTGTTTGTGCCATGATCCTTGGTCATCATTTTGGATTAATCCGCAATATTTTTGCATGCATTTATCTAAAGGTCATGTGATTTCAATCAAATTCTTCGTTTTGTTTTTTATATGCTATTGCAATCTTGTGGTATTGCTTACGATTTTCTGATGTGTTTGGTTGGATTCAGGATATAGATCAATATCAACTGTTCAGATCCAAGTAAAGTTTTTGTCTGATTGATTTACAATAGAATTAATCTGATGTATTCATGTGCTTGATTAAGTCAATGCACTTACAACTGTAGGCCCATTCATTGTCATACCAGGCTACGAGTTTCATGAATCGATCATTCAGTGCCATGCCAGCACCTGCATCAAACACAGATGTTGCGCTGTCCCCCAGCAGATCGTTTGAGACAACTTGATCGTTGGTGTATCCCAAAATTCCTTTCAACTCTCCTTCGGCTGCTGACCTCATTGCAGATTTGACATCTTCATAGCTGGTTGACTGTTCCAGGTTCACGGTGAGATCAACTACCGAGACATCAGGCGTCGGAACACGGAAAGCCATTCCAGTGAGTCTTCCATTTAACTCGGGAATGACGCGACCTACCGCTTTTGCAGCACCTGTTGAACTGGGAATGATGCTTTGTCCTGCTCCGCGACCTCCTCTCCAATCCTTAAGTGAAGGACTGTCGACAGGTTTTTGTGTTGCAGTTGTGGCATGGACGGTTGTCATTAAACCACTCACAATCCCAAAGTTGTCATTGACAACTTTGGCTAGAGGTGCGAGGCAGTTTGTGGTACAACTTGCATTGGATACAATGTCTTCACCGCTGTAATTTTTGTGGTTCACGCCCATCACAAACATTGGTGTCTCATCTTTTGATGGTGCGCTCATCACAACACGCTTTGCCCCAGCATTGATATGAGCTCTTGCTTTATCGTCAGTTAAGAAGAATCCTGTACTTTCTAGAACATAATCAGCTCCAACATCTCCCCACCTCAATTGATTGGGGTCTCGTTCTGCTGAGATTCGTATTGACTTGCCGTTGACGATTAAATTTTTGTCCTCGACTCTGACATCTCCTTGGAATTTCCGGTGGGTTGAGTCATAACGTAGTAAGTATGCGAGATAATCAACGTCAATGAGATCATTGACTGCAACGATTTCTACATTATCCATGGAGACTGCCTGACGAAAGGCAAGTCGACCAATTCGGCCGAACCCGTTAATGCCAATCCGAATGGTCATGGGTGTGAACCCTTAAAAACTAGTTATAGGAACTGATGAATACATTGCATCACTGTATTGGAGTATGCTCACATGGTTTGATTTCTGCTGGCAGCTTACGGCCAATTTCGATCTAGTTTGTGCAGGGTTGTCGAGATGTGATAACGACTTCATCGCCCAGCTTTATATTTTGTATCAGTTTGTCAATTTCGTTGTTGGCCATGTTGATGCAGCCTCCGGTTACTTTTTTCCCAATACGTGATTCGTCGTTGGTTCCATGAATCGCAAAGCTATACCATCGAAAAATACCCTTGTATGTATTGAAGTCAAACGGTTGTGGAGTAGGTGGAACAGGCGTTAAACTGATATACCCTGAACCGTACTCACCCGTTTCTCCATCACCTTTGAAATCGATTGAACTCATATTCTTAAATAGATGATTAGCCAAATAGTCCTTTGTACGTCCTGATGTTTTTATCAGAGTCTCATCCATTTCAAATTTATTTTCGCTAAGAATTGCATTCACTTTGAATTTGCCCAGTGGAGTTACCCCCTCCTCAAAGGTTGATCCGACGCATCCAATTCCATATTTTCCATATCCGACCATGAATTGATGGGCTTTTCCATTCCAATCTGCACTCCCTTTGCTGTTTACTGTCGATACTTGATCAAGTTCTATTTTGACTGAAACTTGTTCTTGATTCCTGTCTTTTGATGTTGTCGTCGATTGACGGTTGCAACCTGCAGCTAAGACCGCTGAGGTTGCAACCATCAATATCGCTATTTTACGCATGACCATTGAGCTAGTGACCACATCATGGCGAGATTTATTGCTCTTGCCTGTCAAAGTGTGGTGCGCGCATGTGTCGGTATGAATTTATTCATTGCAGCCAGCTTTCTGCTTGGGCTTCTAGCGCTCACTCAATTTCTTGTTCGACGTGGTCTGTCGGGTGATGGATCCAACCACTAGTCGTCTGTTCTGAAGTGTGTTCATTTGAAGCCTTTTTAAGAAATGGTTCCAGCTGATCGTTTTGGACTCATGATGCGCCCTCCACTTTTGTCACCATGCATTCACTTCTTTTGACATTTGCTCCTCCTGCTACTTTCAGTTGGTCACCAAAGGTTGCCATTTTGATGATTGCATGCAATATCTTTGCAATTTTCATAGGTACAAAGATTTTCAAACCTGGATCAGGTACTCAACTACCTAACCCCAAATATTTTGGTGGTTTAGGATTAGAGGCCCTTGTTGCTACAACCAGTTTGGGGCACGTGATTGGCTTCGGCGTCATTCTAGGTGTTGGAGCTCAAGGTCTTCTTTGAGAATTGACCGGATGGTTCCTATAAACAAAAACCAGCCTTGGAAGCTTTGGCTTTTTGTGATAGCGTTAAATGCTATTGGTTTCTTAGGCTGGCTTCTGTTGGATATCTCAGAGATTAAATTTTCTAGTTGACAACCTAAGCTTGATTGGGATTCTCATTTTGACGTACCAATCATAATTGTTTTGATTTTTGATAGTTTTTGACCACTGCAGTTATTATTGCTAGGGCTAAAATTCCCACCGAGGCAACGATTAGCATTATTTTCCCTCCATTGAATACTCCAGCTCCGAGGGCTACGATCGGAGGAGAGCTCAAGGCGATGCTGATCACAAGCGCAGGGGTAAATGTTTTCCATCGTGTGCCTCCCAGGCCAGCGGCATAACTGACGAAATCGAACAAACCTGTCATGAGCAGTCCAGTGAGCAGGAGAGGATTCTTTTCAATTTGCGATTCACTGAAACTTTCGATTCGTTGGCTTGCCTGTTCACCAACCAGAGCTTTCACTGGTTTTTTTCCATAACGTTTCGCGATGCCAAACGCGAGTTGGCAAAACACTAGATCGGTCACAACGATTGTGATCAGACCTGTTTCAAAGCCAAGAAGAGCCCCTGCCAGTATCGAATAAGCCGTGCTGGGTAAAGCAGGCAAAATGATGCTGATGCCTCTCAAGGCCACGATCCCAAGTGGTGCCCAGGGGCCCATGGTTGCCACTCTTGCTCTCAGTGGATCAAGGGCGTGGGTGTGGGCCAGGTGGACCAAAACCACAGCGACTGCTATCAGAGCTGTGATTCCAATGATTTTGCGAAATCGCTTCACGGTTGAATGACGGCTCCGGATCACTTTTGTATCGGTGGTTTGTGTGTTCTCACTTTGATCCTGATCTTCCATGTGATGTTATAGCTTCGATGAACATGTCTTTTGAATGGCTTCGCGAGCCTGTAACTCTTCTGCGCATCGCTTTGATATAAAGCTTCGTCAGCTATCTGTTTTTGATTCCTTGCGGTAGCTTGAGGTGTCTTTTCTATAATTTATGGAATTTCTTAGGGTTTAGATTGAATTTGCTTGCAAAATTGACGTTACAATGTATCTTTAATCACACTAATATGACTTCTGCTGATCTTGAAGTTGTCAATGTGTTGGTTTTTCAACAATTTTTGGAGTCCGTTGAAAACGAGAAATGGGAAGAAGCTGTGATGGCTCTTTATAAGCTCTATGACATCGAAGATGGACAGGCTTTTACGGATCTCAATGAGCTCAGTGTTCAAGTTGAAGCCGCTTGATTTTATGTCCTTGTAGGTAATCTCATCAACGGTTTTAATCTCCTTTGCCCCTGCTTTATTCGGATAAGTTTCGGAGCTCATACCATAAGATCCGTTTCGACTGATTGAGGGTGCTCAGATGTTCTCCTGTATCAGCATTGATGTTGCTCCTATCAGCTGATCCAGTAGCTCAGGCTTTCCAAGTCGCAATGTGAGTCATTTCTCTCTTCAAGTGATGGCTTTATTAACATCGTTGAACTGAGTGATGCAGTTGGTTCCTATCTCCAATGACATCTTCGCCCTTGTTTGGGTTGCTCAGCTGACGTTTCAGTGGTCCCCGTTCACGGGAAACCCTTCAGTGCTAGCCGTGTTGAGGTTTGGCCCTGTTGTTAGTTTGCCAACTTAGCTCAACAAGCATCACTGTCAATGTGATTCTGGTCGGTTCACTTCACCTGATGTAGCGCCATAGAAAGAAAGCTTCATCAATGGATTTCACCTTGTTTTCATGTCCAACAATTTGGGTGTATATGCATCTTGATTGGCTG
>WTGE01000198.1 GCA_011525445.1 Synechococcus sp. CO36386bin_37 | reverse complement strand
TGCCAGCTTCCGGAGCAAAGGTCAAACCTGCCTGACGCGTTCCACCGAGAATGTGAGCAATGTCGTTATCAAACCGATCCACCCGCTGACTCGGCAATTGAAGAGTGACGTTGCGATCGGCAAGACGGTTACGCAGCTCCACGCCAACAGCTGGCAAAGCCAGATAGTCACTGCAACTCAACGACAGCAAGGAAAAATCGCTGTATCCGGTTTGCCGCATCCCCGTTTCAATCGCCTCAATTACTGCATCCGGCTCAACATCTCGGGCAGGCCTGGTTAACATCCCCGGCTGGCAAAACCGACAACCACGCGTGCAACCACGCCTGATTTCAACCGTGAGTCGGTCATGCACCGTCTCCACATGCGGCACGAGCCCCATCGCGTAATGGGGCATGGGAGTCGCCACCCGCCGAAGCAACCGATCGGGGAGTTCAGCGTGAAGTGGTTCAACAGCGCCTCTTCCGTTACCAGGTCCATACAACGAAGGCACATAAACTCCAGGGACCTGCGCTAGATCACGCAAAAGCTCAGATCTGGACCAGCCCGCAGCTTTCGCTTCAGCCACAACCAACCCAATCTCAGGGAGAAGCTCCTCCCCATCGCCCAGGGCAATGAAATCAAAGAAGGCGGCGTAGGGCTCTGGATTACTTGTGGCAGTGGGCCCCCCAGCGAAGATCAAAGGAGGAGCTTCAGGGTGAGACAGAGGCAGATCACCCCTTTGTTCTGCGCGGAACGGCACCCGCGCCAAATCCAACATGGCGAGAATGTTGGTTGCGCCAAGCTCATAGCTCAGGCTGAAACCAAGAATGTCAAAAGCAGGAAGAGGCCTTCTGGTCTCCACAGCAAAGAGTGCTTGCTGCTGTGCTTTCAGCCTTTCAGCCAGATCAGCTGCAGGGAGGTAGGCCCGATCACATAACTGACCAGGCAAGGCATTGAGAATGGAATACAGAATGATGTGTCCCAGATTGCTGGAGCCCACCTCGTAAATCTCGGGATACGTCAGAGCCCAGCGCACCCCGGCAGCATCCCAATCTCGCGGCTCCACCCCCAACTCGTGGCCCATATACCGGGCTGGACGGTCAATGGAGGCATCAACAAGCTGATCAAACTCCACAGGAGGGTGAGGATCATCTGCTTGGTTCGTGTGGGACGGGGCGACATTCACGACCACCAGGCCCTGCTCCCTTCATCGTATGTAGCAGGATGCCCAGAGCAACCCAAGTCATCTGTGGTCAAGGTCAACGGCAATTACCTGAAACTCAAAGCGGGTTATCTGTTCCCGGAGATCGGCCGCAGGGTCAAGAACTTCAGTAACGCTCACCCGAGTGCTCAGCTGATCCGGCTAGGGATTGGAGACGTTACAGAGCCGCTCCCACTTGCATGTCGCGACGCCATGAAAGCCGCCGTGGATGAGATGGGTACTGCTGAGGGATTCCATGGCTACGGTCCCGAACAGGGCTATGCCTGGCTGCGCGAAGCGATTGCTCGTCATGACTTTCAAGGCAGAGGTTGTGATGTCAGCGCAGACGAGATTTTTGTCTCTGATGGCTCCAAATGCGACAGCAGCAACATTCTCGACATCCTCGGGAGTGGAAATCGCATTGCAGTCACAGATCCGGTCTATCCGGTTTATGTCGACAGCAATGTGATGGCTGGCCGCACGGGTGAGTCTGGAGAGAATGGTCGCTATGGCGGTCTGACCTACTTACCGATCAGTGCCGAAAACGGATTTGCCGCTCAGATTCCCAGTGAGCCCGTCGATCTGATTTACCTCTGTTATCCGAACAACCCCACTGGTGCTGTTGCAACCAAGAAACAACTCCAAGCATGGGTGGACTATGCGCGCGCCAATCAAGCTTTGATTTTGTTTGATGCTGCCTATGAGGCGTTCATCCAAGATTCGGAACTCCCCCATTCAATTTATGAAATCGAAGGCGCCCGCGAGTGCGCTCTCGAATTTCGCTCCTTCTCAAAAAATGCTGGTTTTACAGGCACGCGCTGCGCGTTCACTGTTGTGCCAAAAGGACTGAAAGGAAAGGCAGACGATGGTGCAGACGTGGAACTGTGGGGTCTTTGGAACCGGAGGCAGAGCACAAAGTTCAATGGTGTGAGCTACGTCATTCAGCGTGGTGCAGAAGCTGTCTATTCAGAGGCTGGACAAAAAGAGGTGAAAGGGCTCGTGAGCTTTTACATGGAGAACGCTGCCATCATCCGACGCGAACTCAGCGCGGCAGGCATTGAAGTTCACGGAGGCCAGCACGCTCCCTACGTATGGCTCAAAACTCCACCGGGGATGGACTCCTGGGGTTTCTTTGATCATCTGCTGCAGCAAGCCAATGTCGTCGGGACACCGGGCAGTGGCTTCGGAGCCGCTGGCGAGGGTTATTTCCGCCTATCGGCGTTCAACAGTCGACTGAATGTCGATGAGGCGATGGCCCGCATTCGCAAGCTCTGACGTCGTCGCTCTTAAATTGGTCTGAATGGGATTAAGGAGCCATGGCGGTGGATACACCGAGCCGCAGTCCTGGAGGGGCAGCGGTTCTTGATAAGCAGACCGAGCGCGTGCGTAAAACATCGCCGCGCTACAAGGTCTTGCTGCACAACGACCCTGTGAACAGCATGGAGTACGTCGTTGTGACCCTCCAGCAGGTGGTCCCGCAGCTCAGTGAGCAGGACGCCATGGCCGTGATGCTTGAAACTCACAACACGGGGGTCGGACTCGTGATTGTCTGCGACATCGAACCCGCAGAGTTCTACTGCGAGACGTTGAAAAGCAAGGGACTCACCAGCACTATCGAACCGGAAGAGTGATGCAGCCCCCCCCCAGATTGTCGTTGCACTGGTGGGGAACACTTTTTTACGTACCGGTGCTCTATGGCATTGGTTGGCTGAGCGCACGACCACTGGGGATCATCCTTCCGCAGTGGCGGCCAGACCAGGTGAACCTGGCGGGAGTCGTGCTGGCGCTGCTGCTACTGCTGCTCACCCTCCCCTGGCGCTTGCGTCGGAGCTGGGGTGTCGAGCATCCCTGGGAAAAGCTTGGGATTGTCTTCCCCGCAGCTGAAGGGCTACACGCCTTCCTTCGTGGATTCTTGAAGGCCGCTGCACTTCTTTTTGGGGTGGTCATGGTCCTGCTGCTCAGCGGCCAGAGCCAGTGGCAGGGGCAACTCACAGCCGGACAACTTCTCAATGCCATTGCCCTGCTGCTGGGGGCAGGATTCGCTGAGGAGTTGCTCTTTCGAGGTTGGCTATGGGGTGAATTGGAGTTGCTCGGAGGCCGTCAAAAGGCCATTGGATTACAAGCCGCCTTTTTTGCTCTGGTGCATCCCTGGTATCAGTTGCCCGCGATCGAAGCGATCGGGCTGCTGGGGGGCCTGGCTCTCTTGGGGTTGGCTCTTGCGCTGCAACGGCGGGCCGATCAAGGTGCTCTCTGGGGATCGGTTGGACTCCATGGCGGGCTGGTCGGGGGCTGGTTTGCCCTGCAAGCTGGCTTGATCACCGTGCCGCAGGGAGGCCCCACCTGGCTTCTAGGTCCCGGCGGTGCCAATCCGAACCCGATCGGAGGCCTTCTGGGCTGGGCAGGATTGGCAGGATTAATCCTGATGCTTCGACGCTGGTGGCACTGACTCAGCGAGTGGCGGTCGCCAAGGCCTTGCGACCTTCAACTGGTGCACGAAGTGCCTCGTCTAGAGGAGCTACGCCGTAGTCGCGTTCCAAAAGTTCCATCACCGTTTTGCCGAAGCGATCGGGATCACGGTCAAATGCTTCAAGGCAGATGCGACCAAACGTGCTTCCCATCGGTTCAGGATTCCAAAGGAGCTTCCGAGCCGTCCAGGGCATCATACTCATTGGGTTGTATCCAGGCTGAATCAAACCTTGTTCGAATCCGTACTGCTCAAGGTGAGTATGGGGCTGCAAACCGATAAAAAAGATTGCAGGTTCAACGAGTTCTGGCCCGAAGATCTTTTCTAATTCGCGGTGATATGCAACGGTTTGACAAATCGTTTCTGGTCTCTCATCAATCACATTGAACGAATAATTCACAGACACATGATCCTTGAATCCTGCATCGGCGAGCATCCTGCAACTCTCCAGGACCGTCCGCAGGTTGTACCCCATTCTCATTTTGCGTACAAGCTCCTGGGATCCTGAAGTGATGCCGATCTCGAAATAACTCATTCCCGTCTCCACCATCAACTCAGCCAGCTCAGGGTCCAAGTTGTCTGCACGGATGTAGGCCGCCCAACGAATCCCGGTCAAGCCCTCCTCTTTAATGGCTCTCAACAATTCTTTCGCATCCTCGATGTAACGTCGTGCAGGGATGAACTGAGCATCTGTGAACCAAAAACCACGAACTCCACGGTCATACAGCTGACGCATTTCTGCGACAACTTCTTGAACAGGATTCACACGAACCTGCTTGCCTTCCACCACCGTGTAAACGCAGTAGCAACAGTTATGTGGACAACCCCGTTTGGTCTGCACCCCGACATAAAAATCACCGCCTTCGAGATACCAATCCAATTGAGGCCAGATTGAAGAGATGTAGTTGTAATCGCATGCTGTCTTGGGGCGACTCTCTGGCTGCTCGTGAATCAAACCTGGGCGGGGAGGTTCGCCAACGACAAAACAGCGTTCACCCTCTAATGATTGACCTAAGAGCAGCTTCTCCAAGAGAGGTTCACCCTCACCAATCGACACGATCGTGCCATTCGGCAACGCTTTGCCTAGCTGCTCATAGAACACACTGACAGCTCCGCCACCAAGAACTGCCCTCGCCTGTGGTCGATGGTGACGCGCCCTCTTCAAACCACGACGAACCAATTTTTGATTGCGATGAAGTTCGCCGTAGTGACTGGTCATCAGACGCAAACCTCCAATAGCGCCCTTCAGCCTTTTGAAAGGATTTCGGGCGTAGAACACCTCGAATGAATTTTGAAGTGGGTTTCCGCCTCGGCCATCCACCGGCGCATAAATCTGGATATCCCTCCAGGAAAAGACGAGCAGGGTGGGCTGAAATTGGTCAACCACGTTGATGAGAACGCGCTCTACATCCAGAACAGGCAACGCCGCTAAATCCAGAAACCGCTGAGGCAAATCCGGGAAGCACTTATGAAGATGGTCCGCCAAGTAAATCGGACCAATCGGAAAGATCGGATTACAAGGAAGACGCACGAACATCACGCGTTCGCCCGCCGGCTCTCGAGTTGCGATCGGCATTGCATGGTTCATTTGCGGACGCTAACAACCACGCCTGCCGCAATGACCGAACACAGTCTTCAACATTGCTTCATGAACAAGTGGTTACACAGCGCAAAGTTGCTTTACAATTGCGGTGGCGGGGCGACTCGCCCTTCCGTAACCGTCTCCTTGTGAGACCTTCTTTTCCGTATTCATGACTACCACCATCCAGCAGCGCTCCGGCGCTAACGGTTGGCAGCAGTTCTG
>WTGE01000269.1:3076-5461 GCA_011525445.1 Synechococcus sp. CO36386bin_37 | reverse complement strand
GTCCAACTCCTCCCGTGCTGTCGCAGACCCGTCTGGCAGCAATCGCTCAAGCGCCATGCCAGCCAGATCATCCAGACAAGGAGCATCGCTAAAAGCAGCAAGGTCAAGTCGCCAACCCAACGCTTGCTGCACCTCGGCAGCAAACTCAGCAGCCATCAACGAATCGATTCCTAAATCAAACAGGCTGGCGTGGGCATCGAGCTCCACATCCGGTTCTTCCATCACTCCAGCCAACAGCTGTTTGAGCGTTGACAGCAGCCATGGCCTGCGCTGATCCGCTGATAAGGCCTCCAACTGAGCGCGCACCTGGGCTTCTGAACGACCTGGGAGTTCATCAATCAGGGACCTGAACCAAGCCCCCTGGCGAGGCAAAGCCTGGCTGGCAAGCCGCGGCCAATCAGCAGCCATCACCGTGACAACTCCATTGCGACCTCGCTGCAGCAATGACTCGAGAGCCGACAATGCTTCTGCCTCCTGAAGAAGCTGCAGGCCAACGGACTCAAAGCGACGCTGCAACCCTTCAGCCATACCAGATCCAGCCCACGGTCCCCATTGGATCGCCAATTGCACTGGCCCTTCAGCCCCCGGGTTACGGCAGGTGGATTCAATAGCCCCATTGGCAGCGCCATAAACCAGCTGGCCAGGCGAACCAAGCGCCGCAGCGATTGAAGAAAACGTAACTTCAAAGTCGAGATGTTTAAAAGCAGCTGGCTGCTGCATTTTCAGCTTGTCAAGCTGATAGCAGGGGGCCAATTTCGCCTCAAACACCTCCTTAATGCTGGAACTTTCAATCTCACCAACACGCTGATCTTTCAGCGCTCCAGCAGCATGAAAAACGCCACGGAGTGGGAAGGCAGAAGGAAGATCAGCAAGTGTTGGAGAAAGACCATCCCATCGGATCGCCTCAACCCGAACACCTTGAGAGCGGAAGCTCTGCAGCAACTCGGCTGCTTTTGTGCCTTGGGATGGAAGATTTCTGCCCAACAACAACAACGAACGAGCACCACGCTCAATCAACCAAGACTGCAAATGCTGCCCGATGGCTCCAAATGCTCCCACCACCAGATAAGTTCCATCACCGCAGATGGCACAAGGGGGGGCTTGGCTTGGCAAGGTAATCACTTGCTTGCCAACGTGCTTGCCCTGCGCCATCCGTCTGAAGGCGTCTTTGCACTGCTCAAAAGCAAAGGCTGAAACTGGCAAAGCGGGCAATGTTTTGTGTTGAGCAGCTTCCACCAACCGCAGCAATCGCTCCCTCAAGGGCTGTGGATCACGAGCCGCCACTTCCAGTAGATCAAAGCGGAAATAAGCAACGTCAGGACGTCGCTCGCGTACCTGCTGGTCGCTCCAGATCTCCAACTTGCCGAGCTCCACAAAGCGTCCACCGGAAGCAAGTGCCTGGAAGCTGGCATCAACCCACGCCCCTTTCAGGCTGTTCAACACCACATCAACACCACGTCCCTCGGTGTGTTTCAGCACCTCATCAGCGAACGCCGTGGAACGCGAGTCGAAAACCGCCTCGACGCCTTGCTCCAACAATCCAGCCTGTTTGGCCTCACTGGCAGTGGCCAGGATGCGCGCACCGCAACGTAAAGCCACCTGTACAGCAGCTTGCCCCACTCCCCCGGCAGCTGCATGAATCAAAACGGTTTCTCCGGCCTGAATATGGGCCAAATGCTCTAGCCCATATTCAGCGGTGAGATAAGCAGTCGAAAGGCTTGCACCAAGCACAGGATCCAACCCTTCGGGCCAGGGCACACAGAGAACTGCTCTGCAAGTGACGTGGCTGGCCAAGCTTCCCAAAGTGAGAGCGGCAAGCATCCGCTGCCCAACCAAAGACGGATCCACTCCGGGCCCTACAGCCACTACGCGCCCAACAGCTTCACCGCCTAACGGCAATTGAGCATTGGCCCGTAACCCTAGGGATTGATTGTGGCTTTGCAAAAGCCCTAAGGCATTCAGCACATCTCGAAAGTTCAGGCCTGTGGCTTCCACCGCCAACTCAAGTTCTCCTGGCTGAAGCCTCGCGAGCGGCAGGGGCGCCTTGAGCAAACCTTCAAGTCGGCCACTGCCATCGGAGAGCATGCGAAAACGCTCCTGATCAATCGGCTGAAAACTGCGGGTTTCAATGCGATCAGACCCGGACCAGCGAACCTCCGCATCACCGGCAGTGGAAGCCAACAGTTGTAGCCACTGCGCAGATGACAGACCGCTCGCCAACGCAGAAACAGATGCTGTGATCGTGCTGCAACGCCATGCAGAACAGTCTTGAGCCAGAGAGCGCACTGCTGCCTGCACTGCACCCGTAGCAGGCGTCATTACTGCAGGAATCCACAACACCACCTGGCGCGGCTTGCTGAGGGGAAGACCCTGGAGCTGTTGCAC
>WTGE01000269.1:1424-2976 GCA_011525445.1 Synechococcus sp. CO36386bin_37 | reverse complement strand
GTTTGTGCAAGAACCGCAGCCACCAATTGAAAACATCCATCGATCAGGCAGCGATCAGGCGCCGCATCGGGGCGATGAAGCATGGCTTCAGCACCTGTGGCATTCGCCTGCAAAGCAACGATCGGCCTGTAGCACCTGCCGTAATCCAGTCCAAGCGCCCTTAAGGAGCGATAAAAAGTGGAAACCTCAAGGCTGGGAGCATCGTTAAACCCAACTGTCTCCAAAGGCTCGATGTCGTGTTGAGAAACTTTGGTGAGACGAAGCTGCCCATGAAGCTGCCAGGTTTTGGCATCTTCGGCCTGAACACCACGAGCATGGAAGCTGAATGCAGCACCGTCTCGCACCGCCTGCAACTGAACTGATCCAGAATTGAGCCACAGCGGGCGATCAAGACTGAGATCAGCACATTGCAGTGGTTGTCGTTGGTCTTTCAACAAATCCAGGACAAGGGCGAGATAACCCGCTGCAGCAAAGAGGGGATATCCCTGCAACGCATGATCTTCCAAATCAGGCGCATCAACGAGGTCCAGAACGGTCTGCCAATGCTCTGCAGCTCCTGGAAGATCCAACTGCTGTAAAGCAATACCAGGCTTATCAGCGGTGACATTGGCCCCGACACCGAGATGATCGAGCCAAAGGCTGGCCTTGCCTTGGTCCCGGCCCCGATCCCGTGAAGACCACCAAAAACGTGATCGCATAAACGGATGACCTGGCGGCTTCAGCGAATGCCAAGAAGAGCCTTCGTGCCATCTCTTCCAATCGAACTGGGTGCCTTGAGCTAAAGCCTGAACAAGCCCCTGGAGCTGCTCAATCCCCACAGCACCCTCAGAGCAAGAGTGTTGCTGGAGATCTAGTAACTCCCTAGGCAAATCGCCAGATGCACGCGAAGCAACGACACCGGTCCAAACCACTGGGTCTTGGCCGCGCAACTGGCGGATTAGGGCTTCTTTATCGCCCGCAATACATCCCAGGGCATGGGGAAATTGCGAACTTCGGATATGGATGCTGGCACAGAGGTCCTGCAAGCTGACCGCCGCCTGAGCCTCGAGCCAATCCGCTGTTTGTGCACGAAGCATGTCAAGAGCGTCTTCGCTACGTGCGCTCAACCAAAGCAGGTGCAATGAGGCCGGTGGTATCGACGCTGGGGTGGGTTGAGAAGAATCAACAGCAGCACTGCTGAGAACGGCATGAGCATTGGTGCCACCGAATCCGAATGAACTGACACTGGCCACCAGCTCTTGCTCAGGCCGTGGAAACGGTTGCAGCGTTGTCGCCACCCTCAGGCCAAGAGCATGCAGATCCACGTTGGGATTGGGCTTCGAATAATGAAGACTGGCGGGGACCATTCGATGCCGTAGACACAAGACAGCTTTGATAAAACCCGTGATGCCTGCGGCCGTTTCCGAATGGCCCAGATTGGTTTTCACAGAGCCGACCAAACAGGGATCAGTGGTTGAGCGTCCCTGTCCAAGCACTGATCCAAGGGCCCTCAGTTCAATCGGATCCCCTTGACGTGTTCCTGTGCCATGGGCTTCCACGTATTGAGCTGCAG
>WTGE01000269.1:0-1324 GCA_011525445.1 Synechococcus sp. CO36386bin_37 | reverse complement strand
AAACTCATCTGAATACCGGGATGAATCAAAGCTTGCACGCCACCTGCAAAAGCCAACTCCGACTCCCCGCGCCTCAAGCTTTCGCAGGCGAGATGCAAAGCCACGAGAGACGAAGAACACGCCGTGTCTACGGTGAAACTGGGCCCTTTCAGATCAAAGGCGTAAGAAATCCGATTGGCAGCAATGCAACCGGTGTTTCCAGTGAGGATGAACGGTTCGTTGTCAGGCGTGAGGTATTGGTTTTCGGAAGCCCAAAGCAAAGCGCTGTAATCCGCGCTGGAAATGCCCATGAAAACGCCAACCGAGCGGCCACGTAGCTGGTCCAAGGGCTGAGCGCCTGCTTCCATCGCTCTCCAACAGACCTCCAACAGCAAGCGCTGTTGAGGGTCCATGCACTGAGCTTCTCTGCCGCTGATGCCAAATAAGGCTGGATCGAACTGGTCGATCCCATCCACCAATCCAGCGCGACGAACGTGCTGATGCAACGGCAAGCGCGGATCAGCATCATGGTGAAGTTGAAGATCCCAGCGATCGCGGGGGATCTCAGCGATGGCCTCCCGTCCTTCAGTCAATAGTTGCCAAAACTGATCGGGGCTCTCGATTCCTCCTGGAAGACGGCAACCCATCCCCAAGACTGCAATGGGCTCTTGGACTGCTGAAGCCGGATCGATCAGTTGGTTCATGCAAGCAGGACTATTTAACCGTTCACACACGGAGCGTCACCCCATTCAAAGCCACAACACGACGGTGGTGCGCACACTCGAGACCGTTGCTGCACTGGATCGCGTGGATGGCACTAAAGATTAAAAGACTTGAAGTGGTCTAAGCCTAAAGCAAATAGAGCAATCAGCTGCAAAGCCACAACACTTCCAAGATTCACAGGGTGACAATTGAATCTTTTGAGCCTGAACAAAGACTTTCCCAAACCAGGCCAGTAACGATCACCCAGCCCAAGCCACCGATCGCAATCGCCATGACACGGCCCTCACTGGTTCCAAGACTGGCCAATAACCAAGAAGGCCACAAATACCAATCGAGTGCAGGACGTAATCCCTTGTCAACCAGAAGCGGTACCCCGAAAAAAGCACACAACCGGATTGCCCATTCGCAGCCATAACGCAACGAGAAATAGCGCGGTAGTGCGTCCCGAGGAGCCAGGGCAACCCAAGCTTGATGAAGCGCTGCGATCACAACAGGCAATGCTGCACTGAAAACGAACACAGCGCCGAACCAAAACACAGGCCGATACGCAAAGACTTGCAAGCCAGCACCCATCAAAATTAATGCCTGGGTGATCAAGGACAAAGGCAAGAAAGTTCGCCAA
>WTGE01000215.1 GCA_011525445.1 Synechococcus sp. CO36386bin_37 | reverse complement strand
CTCCCAGAGCATTCAAAAACTGCTCAGCACCTTGAAGGATGTTGAAGGCGAATTGCTGTCCAAACATCCCGCCATCGAAACCGTTCCGTACAACGGGCTGACGGAAGGCAGTAATGAAAGGATCTACCTCAACAGCGAGGGAGCTCTGCGTCATATGCAGCGCACGCAAGCGAGTTTGTATCTGTACGCACGAGCGGAGGAACAGGGCCGAAAGCCACGCAGTGGCGGAGCCGTTCGCGTTGCTCTGGGCAGTGCCGATCTGGATCTGAGCGGATGCATCCAGGAGGCGGCTGATCGCACCATCAGCCACCTGAATTACAGACCGATCGACACAGGACGCTATCTCGTCTGTTTCAAACCCGAAGCGTTTCTTGATCTGCTCGGTGCATTCAGCAGCATGGTCAATGCCAGGGCCATTCTCGATGGCGTCAGCCTGAGCAATCGGGAGTCTCTGGGACAGCAACTCGCAGTGCCGTTTTTCAACCTGCATGACAATGGCCTGCACCCCCAGAATGTGGGTGCGGCCTCCTTCGATGGAGAGGGCACTCCGACCCGACGACTCTGTTTGATTGGAGACGGAACGTTGAATAATCTGCTTCATTCCGAAGCCACAGCAAGAGCATTCGGTGTCAATCCAACGGGCCATGCTGGGCTCGGGGCCAAGGTCTCGGTCGGCCCCGATTGGTTTGAAGTCAGCTCCAGTGAAGGAGTCAACAGTGGAGCAGAACATCTCGACCACCGCAAGGAAACAGACACTTTCGTTCTGGTGGAAAGTCTGAGTGCACTTCATGCTGGGGTGAAGGCCAGCCAAGGAGCCTTTTCTCTTCCTTTCGATGGGTGGCTCGTCAAGGATGGTGAGCGGATCTCAGTGGAAGCGGCCACCATCGCCGGAGATATCCGGGATGTTCTTCAGGGGATCGTTCATCTGGAATCGGAAGCGATCGTCACCCATCAAGGAGTAAGTCCCCATGTTTGGATCGATGGATTAGCGATTACAGGCGAAGCCTGAGCCACCAATAATGAATCTTCTGTTCTGGGGTACCCCGGACTATGCAGTGCCGACACTTGTTGCCCTTCATGAAGCGGGGCACACAATTGTGGGAGTGGTCACGCAGCCGGATCGACGCCGCGGTCGCGGCAAAACATTGGTTCCATCACCCGTTAAGGCCAAAGCCCTTGAGCTTGGTTTAGCCGTGTTCACCCCAGAGCGCATCAAGACGGATCAACGCTGTCAACAACAACTGGCAGCCCTTCAAGCCGATCTGTCTGTGGTGGTCGCTTTCGGGCAGATCCTGCCCAAAAGCGTGCTGGATCAGCCGCCTTTGGGATGCTGGAACGGTCATGGATCCCTTCTGCCCAGATGGCGTGGAGCCGGTCCCATTCAGTGGTCGATCCTGGAGGGTGACTCCGAAACAGGCGTCGGAATCATGGCGATGGAAGAAGGACTGGACACAGGACCCGTACTGATGGAACGAAGCATCGCGATTGGTTTGCTGGATAACGCACAGACGCTGAGCCAACGCCTGAGCAACCTCACCGCCGAACTGATGCTGGAAGCGATGCCACTGATCGAATCAGCTGGATCCGGTTCGGAATCTGAACGGCGGGCACGCCTGAAGGTGATCGAGCAGCAACAACGTCCGGGGGCAGCCAGTTATGCACGCATGCTCACCAAAACCGATCATCAGATCAACTGGTCTGCATCAGCTCTGACGATTCACAGACAGGTGATGGGGTTGTACCCCCATGCGGTGACCCGTTGGAACAACAAGCGCCTCAAACTGCTGCATTGCGAACCCCTGGTTGAGCGGTTGTCTGCCCATCTTCCGGCCGAGATTCTCCCCTTGCTCGGAAAATGGAACACTGGAGAGCATCCACCGGGACGGGTGCTGGAATCTGTACAGGGAATCGGCATCGTTGTCAGCACCAATGGATGCCCAATCCTGATTCGAGAAGCACAACTGGAAGGCAAGGCACGCAGCCATGGCGATTCACTCCTCCAGCAATTGAATGCCAGGCCCCAGGATCAGTTTGGCGGGTTTGATGAATCAAGTCTCTGAACCTGACCCGTCTAATGGCGATAGGTTCGCGACGGGCGTGCGCCCTGACGCCGGCGCGAAGGAGATCCAGACGATGGGCTGGAGCGACGACGACCACGACCGCCGCTGAGGTCGAGTGGTGGAGCATTCAAAACGGTCGGTTCAAAGCCTGGAACAGTTTCACGACGCAATGTTTCGCCTGTGAGTCGCTCAATGGCCTTCAGCAGCAGGGCTTCTTCTGCAGCAACAAGAGAAATGGCGTGACCCGTCTCTCCAGCCCTGCCTGTGCGACCGATGCGGTGAACGTAGTCCTCAGCACTGTTGGGGAGATCGAGATTCACGACGTGGGGGAGCTGTTGAATATCAATCCCCCGCGCAGCAATATCAGTAGCGACGAGAACTCGCAGGGAACCATCCTTGAATCCCTGCAAAGCACGCGTCCGAGCCCCCTGGCTTTTATTGCCATGGATCGCAGCAGACAACAGACCCTGGTGACTCAGGCGATCGACAGCTCGATTGGCACCATGCTTGGTGCGCGAAAAGACCAGGACCTGCTGCCATTCACCGGAATGAATGAGATGACTGAGCAAATCAATTTTTCGCACCATGTCGCAGGGATGAACAACTTGTTCAACGGACCGAACCGTTTGATTAGCAGGAGAAACCTGTATTTGAGCCGGACGATCAAGTAATCCAGTGGCTAATTTACGAATTGGAGCACTGAAAGTAGCCGAAAACATTAACGTCTGTCGCTGATGAGGCAATCGAGAAATCAGACGACGAATATCATGAATAAATCCCATATCCAGCATTCGATCCGCTTCATCAAGCACGAAGAATTCAACCCGATCCAAACGCACAGCGCCCTGCTGGAGCAGATCCAATAATCGACCTGGCGTGGCAACCAACACATCAACACCCTTGAGCAACCTCTGGATTTGCGGGTTGATCTTCACGCCACCGAACACCACATCACTGGACAGCGGAAGATAACGACTGTATGCACGAACACTCTCGAGCACCTGGGCTGCCAACTCGCGCGTAGGGGTCAAAACCAGGGCCCGAATCTGGGATTTCCCAGGCCTGGGGCCATGAATTAAACGCTCCAACATCGGAAGTGTGAAGCCAGCAGTTTTACCAGTCCCCGTTTGAGCTGCTGCCATAACATCCCGTCCTGAAATCACGGCGGGTATGGCCTGCAACTGAATCGGTGATGGGGCTGAATATCCCTTCTCCTTCAGAGCCTTCAGCAACGGCTGACTCAAACCGAGGGATTCAAAGCCAGACGGGATGGTGTCCGAAGCGACCGGGGAAATTGAAATGGTCCAAAAGGCGAAAGTTCAAGCCTAGATCCGCAGCCTCAAGCCTCTGTATAGAGAATTCGAGCTTGGTTCCAAACCAGATCGAGATCGACATCCGATAAAGCCAGAGCTTGGGGATGCATCAAAGACAACCAGGCACGCCGGTCATGCGAGGCCTCACTATCGAAAAAGTCTTGACCCGCCGCCAAAACCCTAAATTTCAAAAATTCGAGCAATACAGCACGCCTTCTGAGGCATTCAGCGTCATTCATAAGGCCCCGATCTGCATTGAGGCAGGGAGACGACAATAGATCGAGATTAACACTTGAAGACGATCAATCCAAACGATCAATGAAGAGCACAAAGGGACATGCCGAGAAAACAGTTACAAAATGAGGCTTTAGCATCGAAAAGAAGACCATCTTCAAATTTGAAAATCAAGGATTGTCAGAAGAAGCTCTTTCGAGAACAACAAAAAAGTTCCTAGTGGTCAACGATTTGAATTGCACCTGGATCGACTCCAACTTCAAAGTATTGATTCACATAGATACCATCCAGCCGAGGTGCCAACAATTCCAATACCGAATGATTCTGCCAATGCCTGATTTTCGTTTCAGGATGGGGCCAATACACTAAACCGGCCACTTCACAGGGCCGAGGATCAAAGGAACGAATACGAATCTTCCAGAATGAAAATGTTTCGGGAGGATGCAAATTAGTCCAGTTTAAATGTTCAAAATGGAAATCTGGTCGATTCAAGAGTATCTTCGCTGGCGCAAATGACACGTTGAGAGTTCCTGGCCAGAACGGAGAAAGATCCAGCCCTGCTGCCTTGAAGAAAGGGGTCTGCATCTCAATCGTTCCCTTGGGATAGGGGGATAACCGTGCAGGCCCATTGGAGTGACCAACGCCGGAAGCCACACCATGCCCCTGAAGAAGCATCGCTGAATGCCATTGAAGTGATGCCATCAGCGAAGTTCTCGGTGTACACAGCGATCGCAGGGCCCTTCAGGCAACACAGCACAACGAAGCAGTGGACTCAAGGCATTGAAGCGACAATCAGGATCTCCCACAACCCAACCATGGCCCACAAAACGAGCATCTTGAGGTTGTCGCTGCGGCCGAACAAGAAGAATCACAGAAGTGAGCTGGTAGCGTCCGGAGACCAACCGATACCGGTGACGTCGCTGCAACACCAGATAACTCACCTGATCATGAAGCAGCCAATGACCAGGCATTGGAGCCTCATCACAATCCATGCGATCAATCAGTCGTTCTGTGGCCGTTTGACGCAGTTCAACCAGCATGTCAACTGAGGTCTCCTGCTACAGACCCTTTCCTTCGCGAAAAGCCCCAAATCATCAATATTGTAACAACAACTAAAGTCCACCATTCAGGCGGATCTAGGAAAGAAAATATTGAAGTAAAAATAATTTTCAAACCTACAAAAGCAACAGCGAGATAACCGGCTGATTCAAGTCGTGTAAATTCAGCCAACCAATGGATGAACAAACCGGATGTAAAGCGAAGTGAAACAACTCCTATAAAGGCACCAGCAAGAATGAGATAAAGCTCGTCACTGATCGCAATTGCTGCAGCAACACTGTCCACTGAAAAGGCAAAATCAGTAAAAGCTAAAGTGAAAATTGTCTTCGTAAAAGAAACATGGGGTGGAACTGAAGCTGAATGAAGATCTGATTGACCAGCAGAGGTGCGCAGCCAGGTATGAGAAATAAACAACCACAGCAAATAAATCCCTGCAAACAATCGCATTGTCCGCGAAGCCAAAACCCACTGAGCCAGAAAAATCAGAGCGATTCGGAGCAGAAATGCAATCCCGATACCAAGGTCAAGAGCTTGTTTTTCCTTCCTAGGGTCGTTCTGCTGACGTGCCACGGCCGCCAGGGCAATCGCATTATCAGCCGAAAGGATCAATTCCAATGCCACAAGCACCGGAAGAAGGGAGAACAACTCAACCCAGCGATCCACTCCGGTGAGGACAGGAATCTGTGAGATCAGGACAGCTGAAACCATCTCCGCAGTTTAGAAATGGATTCACCGTTCCCAGGATATGAAGACCAAGGTCGAGATCTGCCACATGGACAGCAACCGATGCGTGGTC
>WTGE01000067.1 GCA_011525445.1 Synechococcus sp. CO36386bin_37 | reverse complement strand
TTGGCTGAATCGCTCCAGATGCGGTGATTCTGGTACCCCCGGGAGCTGAAGGACCGAATGCTGATCGAGGTGTCGTCGGAAAGATCCGTTAGCAACGAAATCAGTTCATGCTGGAGCGATTCCATTCGTGTGAGAGCACAGGTTCTCCTGCTCCAGAAGTAATAACGCCCGCTCCAGTAAATCTTTCTGCTGCCATAGCCACTTCCCCACAAAATGCAGGCACTCATGGAACCCGAGCCGTCAACAAGAAAACGCATTCTCTTGCTGCTCACATTTCGGAAGAACAAGCCGTTCAAGACTTCTCCTTCCTCTTGGCCGCCTTCAATGCGTTTGTCGGCCCTTGCGTAAGCAACAAAGTAGAGGGGGTGTGTGGTGATTTCCCTGTTGATCGTTTCAACTTTAAGGAAACTGGTGTCGATACTGTCGGTCTCGCTCGTGGGATCGATAAAGCGGATGAGCTTTCTGTTTTCATCCGTCATGATGCGAATGGCGGGTTCCCGCTCGGTGCGTTCCGGTGTTTTGTCTTCGCTGAAATTGAATTGAGTGGTCTCGGCGATTTCTCGTAATGAAAAATTCTCGCGGTCTTGATCAATCTCGCACTCAGGCTGGTCTGAGTCGCACCGAATACTGCCAATATTGTCAACAACCATGGCAATGGTTTGCTGCTCGATTTCGTTGTATCGGCCGTCCAAGCTCATGGACGCACCACAGCGCTGGATCGAATAGCCACGACCAGTGTTGCTGGTGGAGAGCCCATAAAAGACAGGTTGATTTAATTCTGCCATCTTGACGCCGAAAATAGGCTGGAAGACCTTGTTGGTCTGCTCTGCAAGCGTGTTGCACTGCCGAAGTGATTCTTGATAATCAGTGTGATTGATATCGGTGTGTGCGAGATTTTCAGCAGGTTTTTGATTGGTGTTAATCAGCAGATGCAGGCTGCGCTCAATTTCTGCACGCATCAGTTTTTTGCCACTGGTGGTGTTCTGTTGTAAGGCTGCCTTTTGGTCCATCTTGTTGATCAAACTTCCCGTCGATCGCAAGGCAAGCGTTGATGCCCCAATCAGGACGACGCCAGCACTGGCTGCCACCAATACTTCAGGCAAGCTGAATCCATTGAGGCGGCTTGCTTTGGCGGAGATGGCTTTGTTGTTGATCTGGTTGAGACGGTTCATGATCTTGATTTGGTGTTGAGGATCGATGCAAAGAGTGGTGGAGAAATCAGGAGACTGTTATCGCTTTCGACATCGCGATTCCTCCCATGTGCCCCGATGGAGATGGCCCGCTGTTGACAGCTTCACGCAGCGAATCGGCAGGGGGCGGTTGGGGTCTTGCTGATCGTTGTTTGCTCGGATGAGGATGATCAGCGAATTGCTATCAGCACTCATCCCTGGCGGAGAGAGCGTGTACTTGGCCTGAGAGAACTTGATGCCTACGCTCCTGGAACTTGTTGTTCCCTCCTGGCTGATCAGGCGATAGGGCGGTTCCCAGGAACACGATGTTGCATCACAGCACTGCAGGCGGTCGCCACGTTGTTCTGAATTGAGATGACTGAGCTCGAGAATATCGATGGGTTTTCCAAAACCACTGCTTGTATTGCTGGTCCCGACGTAGGAAGGATTGATGTTGATTTCGCAGCTTGTCCCTTCTGCAGATTGGCGGGCACGCAGACTGAAGAGGCCCGATTCAATTGCTTGGCTGTATTGATCCAGTTGGCTCAGGGCAAGCCGTCGTTGATATTGCGGAACGGCCCAGATGCTGCCGAGCGTGATGATCACAATCATGATCAAAAGCTCGAGAAGCGTGAATCCTGCTGACGGTGGGGGATATGGATTTTTCATCTTATTCAAGGATGCAACGGTTTTGAAAATTAGGATTGAGCTCCACTATTCGTTGTTCCTGACCGATGGAATATTCAGGTGCTAGAAATGAATAGGTCACCACAGTGATTCCAGGGCTTGTGCCGATTGCGATGGTTCGAGTGATGGGATTTGTTCCATCAATCCCGCTCACCACTGGTTTGGGCACCGAAGCGATTCCGCTTGGCGTATCAAGTTTCGTTTTCAGATACTGGGCTGGATTCAGGCAAGCATCGCGCCGCTCATGGCTTGGCATGGATTCAAGAGTGAGCTTTGCATCGGCTTGTTGAATCAATTGAATGTTGTTGTGGATGGCAGCTTCGATGCGATCCCGTTCCATCCGATTGCGTCCGCTGGTGATCGACTGGACAGAAACCCTTGAAACACCAACCATCACCATGAGCAGAACGGTGCCGGCCACGAGGACTTCGACCAAGGTGAACCCGCGGTTGATCGGCTTGCGCTGGCCTATCCGCCCAGGGAATCGCTTGTTGTAGCGGTGATTGATCCTCATCAGAATCTCTGGAATTGATCCAGGCCTGTGCCGCGAATCCCGCGGGTCGTTTTGCGTCCATAACCGGCAAATCCTTTTCCACTCCAGTTCCAGAGATCGGTTGCATTTTTCAGGTGGCTTCCCGAACGCATACCTCGACTGCCTTCGTTTAAGACCAGTCGATAATTATTGGAACAAAAACTATGGGTCCAGACGATTCCGTTCAGTTCAGTATTGTTGGCCAGGGAAACGGTTCCCTGACGCATCAGAATCCAAGCCGCAGGCAGACTGTTCCCATTCAGCACAAGTCGGTGGTCAGTGCCATTGCAACGATCGGGCGCTTGCGTGGCCTCAGTGGTGATCACCAGCCGTTCAGGCTTGTCATTGCAGGTTGTTGAGTTCACATCAACACCGCAAATCAAAGCGTTGGCACCCAATGAAATTGTTCCCGATGCACTGTTCTGTCCACTGCCATATCCTTGCGCCGCACCAAGAAGATGGATCACAACAGGCCGTGAGCCATTTTCGATTAATAGTTTGGACCGGTTGAGATTGATTTGATCAATATAAAGATGGCAATCACCCTTACTACCTGTGCAGATATCTTTTTCTTTTAAGCGAATCGTGGCTGTTGGCTGCCATTGATTGTTGACGCGTCGCCACCAGCGTCTGCTGTCGATATTGGCTGGCCTCGTGTAAGAACTGGCGCTGCTGCTGCGTTGGCAGAGGACGCGCCACCAACAATTGCCCCGTGGATTGAGGTTGGTGTCATCAATTCTCCAGACACGGAGGTCAGACGACTGGCCTGGAATGCGATCTTTTGCCCCATCTGTTTTGAAGATGCTGGAGGGGGGCTGTTTCTGATCGATGACCGGCCAGATTCTGGATGCCAGATCGAACCTTGCGCTGCCTTGCCCCCCCAAGCGATCGACCATGCTCGAGCGATTGCAATCTCTCTGGATGGCTGTGGCTTGCGTTGGATCAGCGTGCCAAAGGATCAGCCCTGGATTGTTGAGTTGTATCGGGCCAAGCTCGAGATGGGTTGCAGCCAGGGCAGCCCAATCCCTCGATCGATTGATATCGACCCAGCTCTGGATGTACAGGGAACGTTCCAGCCGGCTGCGTGCCAGATATGACTTGGGGTCTGCACCTTTGCGGCGAACAATGCCCTCAATGATGAATTTCGCCTCTCCGCTGTCGGTGCTTCCTGATGTTCCTGGGCTGCTGTATCCCCTTAGCCGATAAAAGGTCTCAATTTTTGAAATGCCGTCCTCGCGCATGCTGGGGCTGTTCTCTTCATTCAGCGGCACTTCGGTGGTTGGCCAAATGGCATTGGCTTTTGCTTCAGGATGCAGCGGTAAATCGATCGATGTATCCAGGCATAGTTCTGAAAATGCAGGAGGCTTGTCTGTATTCAGTCGTTCCCAGCTGAAACCGTTGTTCGGCTCATTGATGTTTTCGCGGTTATCGAGAGTAAATAAAAAACCTCTGTTTTGATCTGGTTCAGCATTGTTGAGTTCACCCAAGATGCGGTTCAAGCCATTGTTGGCTGCCGCCTCCGCCATTTGCTGGTAACTCTCTTTCGCGCTCAGCCGTCGCGACATCAGTTGTCGTGCCAGCAGACCACTCACGCCGGCCATCATCACCATGCCGAGCAACAGGGCCAACACCAGGGCCATGCCCTCCTGGTCAGCGGCAACCCGAAGGGTCGATGTCCGCCTTTTGCTCTTCGGACTAGGGATGGTGTGATTCATCCTGAGGCTCTGATGCAGCGCAGCTGATCAACACTTGCTGCTTTTTGGTTGCTTCCCTTTTTCAGATCTGTGGCTCCGGTGCGCAAATCCAGGCATGCCACCACGTTGTACGCAGAAGCATCGCGGTTTCTAGAACGGGCGATCAGGGTGAAGATCTGATCGCGCTCCGATGCATCAACTTGGTAACAACTATCTTGTTGACTTTCCGTGCAACCCGCACTGGCGAGGTTGATGGCTGAAAAGTTGGTTTGATTGGCTGGCCCCTGCGGTGTCATCAGGGGGGTGATCTTGTTCAGATCGTTCCAGCTCGTGGGTAGAAGCCCCATCTCATCGACAAAAGCCGCAATCGTGGTCTGGATTTGGGAGACCGTGGCTGCGGCTTCGTTTTGTCTGGTTTTTTGTACCTGGTTGAAGTATTGCGGTAAGGCTACCGCCCCCAGGATTCCAAGGATGGCCACCGCAATCATCAACTCCGTCAAAGAGAATCCTTGATCCGTTTTGATTAATTGGATGGGAGAATTCATGGCCTTGATGCGGGCGGTAGCCATCGACGTTTCCGTTCAGATGCCCGTGACAACTGGCTTGGAGAAGGTTCCGTCGGTGAGGTTTCCGGTAAATTTCACGACGACACCTTTGGTGTTGTCGTTCGTGTCTTTCCCTGTTGCAGTCACTACAAAAGCAGTTTTTGTGCCGCTGCAGGCGTAGGTGAAGTTTGTGTTCGTCGTGCTTATTGTGCCGGCGTAATCAGAACAATCGGCATCAACCGTTCCCAGTGTTCCCTGCTCTAAGTAATAAGCAGCTGCCTGTTTGGCAATGGATGAAGCCTGTTGAGTCCCCTCGGTAGCTGCAGCTTTTTTGGTCTGGCTGAAGAACTGGGGCAGGGCCACAGCACTGAGGATGCCAACAATCACCACAACAATCAGGAGTTCAACCAGGGTGAAACCTTGTTGAATCAATCCAGTTTTTTTGCCTAACTGTTTTGCCAGATCTTGTGTGAGCTTTGCTTGCAGGGAAGTCATGGACCCAGTGGCGGTGTTGAAAATTTGAGTGTGAGTGCCCAATCAGAAAATGAATACACTCATTAATTTCTGAGTTTGTACTCATGAACCTCTGGTCGTTTCACCATAGATGAGCAGACCAGTTGTGCTCCCTGAGAGTTCTCTGAGAGCTCTCTGAAAGGTGAATGATCATCCTTGCTGGTTTCAGGCTTGTTTCAGCTGATCTAAGAATGTTTTCTCTCTTTTTGACTGCGTCTGCGGATTTCCCTTGACGTGAACCCGATGGCTTCGTTTGACCCACCTCTCAGTGCTGGTGGGCCTCCTAGGATTGGGCGACGACGACTCAAAGCCCCGAGACGGGAAATCAACGCTGCATGACCGACGCTCCCGTCTCACGGATCCGCAACTTCTGCATCATTG
>WTGE01000453.1 GCA_011525445.1 Synechococcus sp. CO36386bin_37 | reverse complement strand
GACTGGTGCGACCCCATGGGTATTCAGCAATCCGATCACCCGATCGGCATCGCGGACAGCTGAGACCTCAGGTGTTGTGATGACTATTGACTCACGAGCGGCCGCAACCGCGTTCTTGAATCCGTCTTCGATCCCAGCTGGACAGTCAATCAATACGTAGTCGAAACGCTTTTCCAACATCGAAACGATGGATTGCATGTCTTCCGGTTTCAGCCACTCCAGCATCCGCGGATTGCCAGCGGGGAGCAGGGCAAGATTGGGAACCTGTTTGTGTTTGACGAGAGCTTGGTCTAATCGGCAGGTTTCGGCTAAAACCTCTTGAGCGGTATAAACAATTCGATTTTCAAGACCGAGGAGAAGATCGAGATTGCGCAACCCGAAATCAGCGTCCAGAACAACGGTGCTGGAGCCTTGTTGGGCTAACGCAATTCCCAGATTGGCAGTGAGGGTGGTCTTACCAACCCCACCTTTGCCGGAGCAAATCAAGATCGTTCGCGAATTTGACGTCACGTTGTCGCGGTTGGTGGAGTCAGATTAAGGGCTAATTACCTGGATGAACCGAATCGGATGAAAGCTCGTTCCAGCTCAGGTCAGTGCGTGGATCCGCTGGTTCGATAGCGATCACTCCGTCGATCACTCTGGCTTCCTCTGCGAGTCCGGGTTGTGGTTTTTCTTCAGGGCCTCTCGCTACCAGATCCGCAATCCTCAGCTGCAGGGGGCGGAGCTGTAAGGCCACAATCCTTGCATTGAGATTGCCGAACAATCCTGCATGGGCGCTCCCCCGAAGCCGACCCCAGACCAGAACATTGCCCCCTGCTGAGATCTGAGCTCCTGGATTGACATCTCCAATCAGCAAGACATGGTGACGTGCTTTGAGGTGGTCGCCTGACCTCAGCGTTCTTTGATGGATCAACAGTGCTTCTGACCGCTGTTCTTGCACGGCTCTGGCTTGCGGATCAAAGGGCTTGGGGCTGGTGAGTTGCGCGGGAATTCCCAGTGCCTGCGCACTGACGACAGTGAGTGGGTCGCAGCATCTAATGAAGATCAATCGACAGCGCCGTGACTCGAGTTGTTTGTGGAGCGCGAGGAGCGTGCGGCAGTTCAGGCACCATTCGCCGCTATCGAGTTCAAGATCTTTTCCATCAAGACCATTGAGTAGATCCTCGAGGTTGTCTTGCCAAGGAACATGACGATTGTTCGGCAACATCAAGCGATGAACCGCCGCTTGATCATTCTCTGGCGTCAAAACTCCAAATCACCATGATTAGAGCAGAGATTAGAGGTCTCAATGGAATTGGCACACCATTCGTTTCAGTTCCTGACTGATCTGCTTTGGATGAATCAGCCAACTTGTGCTTTCAGGCTTACTGAGACTTTGGACGAGTGCAGAGCTTTGCTCAAGTGCCTGAAGTTTTTGGCCATCCCAGAGTCTCAAGCCTCCGCGATACGGGTGATATCCACGTAATTGTTGATGGCGTAATCCGCAGCAAAAATGTGGGTCGAATCCCTGCTCTTCCGACAATTGTCTGGCCCAGGCCAGGCATTCCAATTGCCTTTCTTTGCTGAGATCGTCAAGGTCGAGGGCCTTGAGTAAGCGTCGGTTGAGGAAACGATCGCAGAGTTCAGCCAACGGTTCAGGAGCTACTTCACTCCAGCGCAAAAGGTGATATCCAGTGCGCAAATCATCATTCGCCAAAAAAGTTGGGAGGTCGAGATTGTCGATTGACCAGAGCCAATTGTGCATCGTTGAATCTGTCCAGACCTCTTTTGGCCCGAGCTCTTTGACCAGGCGGATGAGTTGTTCCAACATCCAGTTGCAGACCACATTCAGACGGTGGTTATACACACTGCGGTACATCAGATTTCGAACCACGAGGTAGTGCTCCACCGCCATGAGGCCTTTGGGATGGATAGCCAGTTCACCGTCCGGCGCAAGGGTGAGTGCGGCCAGAATCCTTTCAAGATCCAGCTGGCCATAGCTTGTGCCTGTGCTGTAGCTATCGCGTAGGAGATAATCCAACCTGTCGCAATCGAGTTGACTACTCACGAGATCTTTAATGACACCGCGTGTTGTGACGCCACGTTCCAGAAGGGTGGCCACTGCTTCTGAACAACCAGTTTGAAACCGTTCTAAAGGCTCGTAAATAGCAGGGTGCTCTCGAATGATGCGTGCCGACCAAATCTCATGATGGGTTGTGAAAATCTCCTCGCCCGTGTGGCTGAGCGGTGCATGGCCCAGGTCATGCAGTAGCGCTGAGGCATAAAGAACGCCCCGATATTCTTCCAGGGATGAATCTGCGGCCAACAATCCTTGAAAGGCCTGACGCGCGACATGAAACACTCCGAGGGAGTGTGTGAACCGACTGGATTCAGCACCATGAAAAGTTAAGAAGGCTGGTCCTAGTTGGCGGATGCGCCTCAGCCTTTGAAAGGGCGCAGCTTCTACAAGCTGCAGGACCAAAGCCTCCGCTGGGTCATTCGTATCGAGAGAAATGCCGCCATGCAGAGGATCGTGATAAGTGCGACGCCTCATGCTGTGGGCGCTGTTTCATCTGAGTTGCCTTCCTCTAGAGCTGGAGGGGAGTTCGTTGAGCTGCGGTCGATCAAGGCTTCAAGGACTCGAGCTGCATCGGTGAGCCAACGGTCTCCTTCACCTCCAGGGTTCAAGGGTTCAGGTTGATCCAGCAAACGATCTGGTTTGATGCCTTGCCCTTGGATGTCACGCCCGCTCGGGGTGACATATCCGGCCACGGTGATGGCTAAACCACTGCCATCACTCAAGTTGGTGAGAGTTTGAATTAAGCCTTTGCCAAAGGTGATGCTTCCCAGCAGAAGGGAGCGTTGATTGTCCTGCAATGCCCCTGCAAGGATTTCACTGGCGCTAGCTGTACCAGCATTGACCAGGGTCACCATTGGACCGTCGTAAAGCGTGACGGGATTGGACTGAATGGGATCAGCAATTCCATCGCGATCTCGTGTTTCCACGATGGGCTCTTGGTCAAGAAAGACGTCGGCGACCGCAAGTCCCCCGCTGACGAGACCACCTGAATTGTTTCGAAGATCGAGAACAATTCCTTCGACGCCTCTGTCAAGGAGTTCTTGAAGCGCTTCTTGCACTTGCTGAGGAACACCTTCGCTGAACTGAGTAATACGTAGGTGGCCAAGAGTATGTGAATCACTGCGCAATCGGCGCGTGCGGACAGGTCGTAAATCCACATTGCGACGTTCGAGTGAAATTTCCTCTGCTGTATCGGATTGAGGGGGTTGGACTTTCAGCAAGACCTGTGTTCCGACAGCTCCGCGTAGACGTGCTGCTGTTGTTTCGAGCCCAAGATCTGCAGTGGACTCACCATTGACGGCCAGTAAGGATGAACCACTGAGTACTCCAGCGTCTGCTGCGGGTGAGCCCTCCAATGCAGCAATTACAACAATGGAATCTTCATCATTGCGATGCCCTAATTGAAGTCCGACTCCGCTGAGGCTTCCGGAGTTGCTGGACTTCATGACGGAGTAATCATCAGGTCTCAACAATCGTGTGTAGGGATCCTCCAGGGGCTCCAGCATGACCTCGATCGCGTTGTAGGCCTGCTCGCTGGACTCGATCGTTTTTTCAAGTGCTTTTTGCCGTAATCGTTTCCAATGGATCTGATTGAAACGACTCGGATCGACATAGCTCTGATTCACGAGACGCCAGGTTTCCACCACCAATTGCTGGGCATCGTTGAGCGCCAGAGCAGGGGCTGGGATTAATAGACTGCAGAGAACGAGCAATGCCAACCCAGAGGCCAGCTTCTGCAGGCTTTTTCCTGAACGATTAACAAACGGCAACATCAGCTTCATACTGTCGCGGCGGCTGGAGCGTCATCGGTAGACTCACGCAACCAAGACTGACCTTTGCATGGCGAACTCCTCACCTGTCTACGACTGGTTCCAGGAACGTCTTGAAATCCAGGACATCGCTGATGATTTCAGCACAAAATACGTTCCGCCCCACGTCAATATTTTTTATTGCCTGGGCGGCATCACTCTCGTTTGTTTCTTGATTCAGTTCGCGACCGGGTTCGCGATGACTTTCTACTACAAACCCACCGTCGCCGAGGCCTACAGCTCTGTTCAGTATTTGATGACTGATGTGAGTTTCGGATGGTTGATTCGTTCCGTTCATCGGTGGAGCGCTTCAATGATGGTTCTCATGCTGATCCTGCACGTGTTCCGTGTGTATCTCACAGGTGGATTCAAGCGTCCCCGTGAGCTCACTTGGGTAACAGGTGTCACCATGGCAGTGATCACTGTTTCATTTGGGGTCACAGGGTACTCATTGCCATGGGACCAGGTTGGATATTGGGCAGTCAAAATTGTTTCAGGAGTCCCTGCTGCCATTCCTGTGGTGGGTGATTTTATGGTTGAACTCCTTCGAGGAGGTGAAAGTGTCGGGCAGTCCACATTGACGCGCTTCTACAGCCTGCACACATTCGTCATGCCATGGCTCCTTGCAGTTTTTATGCTCATGCACTTCTTGATGATTCGTAAGCAAGGTATTTCAGGACCTTTGTGATCTATTTCAGTTGCTTCTCTAGTTGAAGCTCTCAACGACTCTCCCCCTCTAAAATTTACTCAACCCTGATCCGCATCATGCATATTCTCAAGAAGCCTGATCTCACTGATCCAAAACTGAGGGCAAAACTCGCTAAGGGTATGGGTCATAACTATTACGGTGAGCCCGCTTGGCCGAACGATCTTCTATACATATTCCCTGTCGTTATCCTCGGAACCATCGCTTGCATCGTTGGTCTGTCCGTTTTGGATCCAGCAATGCTTGGTGATAAAGCTGATCCTTTTGCGACTCCTCTCGAAATTTTGCCTGAATGGTATCTCTATCCAGTCTTTCAAATTTTAAGAGTTGTTCCTAATAAACTTCTTGGGATTGCTCTGCAAACTCTCGTACCACTTGGTTTGATGCTCATCCCCTTCATCGAGAGTTTCAACAAGTTCCAGAACCCTTTCAGACGTCCTATTGCAATGACAGTCTTTTTGTTTGGAACTATCACTACAATTTATCTCGGTATTGGTGCTGCAATGCCTATCGATAAGTCGCTCACACTTGGTTTATTCTGAAATACTTGTTCTCTTGGTTTAACCCTTTTCCCTCAGCCTTCGGCTGAGGGTTTTTTATACATTTTGATTAAGGCGCTACTTCCTCTAATGCAAGCAACATGACGTCGTCAGGATTAACTCTAAGAAAATGATGAAGTAATAAAAATCCAACTATTGTCCAAGTCTGATAAGTCCTTGACTGTTGTCCCATCCAGGTTCCAGTGGGGCCATCGAAATATTCCGCCCACTGCTGCCTTGGAAGTTGATTGAGCTGGCTCCAGTAACAATCTTCGAGCATGGCTTTCATCTGACCCATCAGCAGAATGTCAGCGTTGGGGTGACGGCGCTCATGCAAAAGGATTGAGGCGCCGAAGTACCAGAGAAGGCTGGGCCAATGGCCGCCATTGTGGTAACTCCAAGGCCAGTTTTTAGGGTCAGCTCCTGTTTTGTTTTGCCACTCCATC
>WTGE01000471.1 GCA_011525445.1 Synechococcus sp. CO36386bin_37 | reverse complement strand
AGAGTTATATGCCTCTCCATAATGACAGCTGCACGTGCGACAGCTACTGCGCACAAAAGAGATTCAGTGTCGTGACTCGAATACACAACGCTGCCCGGCCATAGACGCGAAAGATATTTGATATAGCCTAACTTACTATTGGCTGGCTCAAGTGGATAATTAGAAACGCAATGCAGCAGTGATATCTCCTGAGACTTAGATCTATAATTGGAGATAAAGTGATTTACATTTTCTTGGGATTGAGCACCTGTGGAGCATATGACATGCTTGTTAAAACTGAGAAGTTTATCAATGAGAGCGTAATTAGAAAATTCCGGAGAAGGAACTTTGAAGAAATCAACTTTGTTCAGGGTTGTATCAGCAAAATCAAGAATATCTTCGTCGATAAAGAAGCTGAGACCTACGTCTAAGCCCTGAGACTTTGCATGATTGATGAGTTGGTCATAGGCCTCAGGAGGGAGGCTGGTTCGTAATATTTCAGAGTATAATATTTCATCACCTATTTCATTTGTTGAGAGATAGCATCGCCGGCTATTTCTATATTGGAATTTAACTGCTGTAGCACCAGACTCGCTTGCAAGCTCAATGAGCTTAGTGGCTGATTCGAGACACCCATTATGGTTAATACCAATTTCCGCGATAGTATAAATATTTGACATTTTCTTTTATAGCTGACAATAAAGTGTCAAACCACCAGACCACTGCTCAGATACTTGCTCCATTGTAGGTGTAAGCATTTTGCTCATCAGCCACGCTTCTAAGCCTGTTCCATATGTCTTGAAGCAAAGCATGAGACGGCTGTCTCTATGCTGGACCGCAGATGCGCACAGAATCTGGGAATACGATTCTTTGTTGAAAACAAGATTATTATTTACTATTAGCGAAGAGCATATCTCAAGCGGTCCAGATAATGTAACAGGAACCGGACTCATTTGCTGAAGCTGAGCAGCTGCTGACAATTGAGATGAGGGCGAGTATCCCTCTAGCGCCAGGGGGAAGTAATAACCAACAATGCAGGAATCAGAAGAAGCATGCAGTAACTGACGATAACTGTCTAGCGGAGCAAGGCTCCCAGACAAGTTGCTATCATTGCCTTGCAAAGTGTACTTGAAACTAATACCATTTAATTCTGCAGATGAGGCTAGTAATGGAAAATAGCTAGTCTCGAGGATGTTTCCAACATCATCTGACCCTAAAGTAGAAGGCAAGAGAAACGGTATGTGAGGACCATCAAAAATTCCTCCGATAGATGATTTGATAGCTTCATCTTTGAGACTTGCCAGTGATGAGAGCGCTTGGCCCTGGTCAATACTAAGTTTGAAGTATTCAGCAGCTTTTATAATATTAAAAAGGGGTTTGTCATCGTAATTGCCCAACTTATAGTATTGAGATCTTTGGGTTGAGTATGTGGAATGTTCTTTCTTGGGAATAATCCAACCATTGTCGCTAATTTGGTGTGTCATTAGATTGAAGCTTGAAAACAAATAAGTATCGCAAAAACTCAGAGAGATTCAGTCAGCGCAAAGCTGTCTTGGTAAGGCACTGGCAGATAAGGATTAGATTCAAGGTGCTGCTTAACAACTGAGTTATGCCACTTAATAAAATCCCAGTTTTCGCCAATGATGCATTCATCCCTGTAGGGGCCCAACCATTTATTCTGCATGCCCCGATCAAGGATGTCCTTGAGAGACTCATTCATAACATTTCCAATTGACATATCCATATAGGGGCAAGGCATGATTTCACCATCATGGTTGACTGTATTGATGCCTTTTACCGTAATGCACTTACCTGGCTGACCATAAGAGGGAGTCATGTGCGTAAAAATATTATGGTTTTTTTCGAGGTCTTTTAAAGCATCCACATCAGTTTTATCGCAAACCCACTCATCATGGTCACGAGCACTTCCAACAGGCTTTGCCAAAGAGACGTATAGGGGTATGGACTTATTCTCGCAGTAATCCATTAACAGCTTAAACTCTTCAGAGAAAATTCTCCCTTTCACAAGACATGTAGAAAGCAGGAGCTCTAGGCCACTATCTAGCGCAGCGTCAAGGGCTTTAAGAGCCCGCTCATGAGCGCCTTTTGTATTTCTAAAGCGATCATGTTCGTCTGCAAAAAAACTGTCAAGCGATATTTGAGCTTTATATCCTCCAATACCTGCAAACCACTTTGCTTTCTCAATATCAAAATAATAGCCATTCGTATCAAGTACAATTAGATGCTTGTATGGGTCTATAGCTTCAACAAGATCACCAAGATTTTTGTCGAGCAGAGCTTCCCCACCAGTCAAGACAAAACGGAATAGGCCAAGTGAATCACATTCTTCAGAAAACCTCTTGTAGTCATCAAGCCCCATCTGAGGCCGCGGGTCAGCTTTCCCTGTCCTTGCCTTTAAATCCCGTGTCATATATGGCTCTTCACAACAATGCTCACACTTCATATTACAAAGCGAGCGATTTATTTTGAGGCGTAGAATTGGAGATATATAGCCATCAAGCATTTTTTCATTATAAGCCACAATTTTCTCATAGACCCGCGGTCTTAGAGATTTCTGTACGTTCCTCTTAGTGCTTTCTATTGTAGATAGAGGCTGAGCCGGCCCAATCTCTGATAAATCTGGCACTGGAGCTTGTAACGCTAGTTCTTTTAATTATATCACGAGTAGAACCGTAAGACTGAGTACTCCATGCAAGTTCATATTTAACAGGGCAAATAACCTGAGTCCATGATTCAAGAGACAGACATCCTTCCAGAAGTAGTTGAAGCCGGGAATCTAGATGCGAGCCAACTTGCTTATTATTTCTATTTCGAATTGAATCATTGATTCAGTCAGTCCCGGATAGGTGCCAAGAAATAATGTGTTATGCATTATGGAGTCAGAACCAATCATCTCCGATGCGATTCGGTAAGAACAAGGATTATCATTTTTGAGGTTTACAAAAGCTGGCTGACGAAGCAGATTGCCGCCAAACAGCATTCGATTACCAATCAGGTTGCGGTCCAACTCCTGCGCCAACTCGGTGCGGTTGAAGTGTGCGTTGGACTTCACCGCAATCTTGAAGCCAAACCAAGAGCAATCGGAGCGGCATCCGCTGTCATCCCAGCTGAAACCACGTTGAGGGTCCCAGTCGGTGGCATGGGTGGGCAAGGCAAACTCCAACACGTCCTCGTGAGCGGCGAGGCCCCGACGCAATGTCTCCCAGTTCTGCTTGCGAGCCTCAATGAACTCCGGTAAGCGATGCAACTGAACCCGGCCAATGGCCGCCTGCGGATCCAACGGTTTGAGGTTGTAGCCCAAATGGCTGTAGGTGTACTTATGGTCGTAACCCTCAGGCAGTTCACCCAGCTGCCAACCAAAACGCTTATTGCAGGTGTTGTCCACACCACTGGGACACCAACAGTCTCGACCCCAATCGCGGAAGCTCTCGGCAATGACCTTCAGCTTTTGATCTCGCACAATATTGACCGCACCACCCTCGCCCATCGTCAAATGGTGTGGCGGGTAAAAACTCTGAGTGCTGATATCACCCCAGGTGCCAGTCCAGCGGATCACCCGATCAGGGCCTTCATCGAGGCCAGGGCTATTCTCCGTAAAACCAAGACTTGCTGCCAAGGGCCGGGGCATGGAATAACTGCAACCCAAGGCGTCGCAGTTGTCCTCCACCAGCCAAAGCTTGTGCTTTTGGCAGAACGCCAGGACAGCAGCCAAGTCGAACGGATTCCCCAAAGCATGGGCCATCATCACGGCCTTGGTCTTGCCGGCGCTATGTGCCGCTTCCAACTGGTCGCAACGGGCATTACCGGTGATGGGATCGGCATCGATAAACACCGGCACGGCACCCACTTGCACGATCGGAGCAACAGTTGTGGGGAACCCAGCCGCAACGGTGATCACCTCATCGCCAGGTTTGATCCTGCGGGCATCGGGAAGCTTGGCGGACGTGAGCGCTGAGATGGCGATCAGGTTGGCGCTCGAGCCGGAATTGACTAGGAGCGAATGACGCACACCCAGAAAAGCCGCTAACTCCTTTTGAAATGCTTCGCCTTCTGTACCAAGTGTGAGCCAGAAATCGAGTGTGCTGGACACCGCAGCTTCCACCTCGTCCTCACTGAAGACACGACCGGCATAGGGGATGGTTTGCCCAACCTGCCAGGACTTGCGATCTGGATCGGCCGCAGGGCGGAAGGCACCATGCACCTGACGTGAATACTCACGGGTGAGGCGCAGAATCTCCTGCTTCAGATCCTGGGGATCACTCATAGGGCAGGTTTCAGTTGCTGACTGTATGCATTCAGATCCGACAGACAGCACTCCAGCGGAGCAGCGCCTTCATGGACTGCGCGATACCAACCCACAGTACGAGCGAGGGTGGTGTCGTAGTCCCAGCAAGGTTTCCAGCCCAGTTGGTGATGGGCTTTATCAATCTGCAGGTGGAGAAGGTTGGCTTCGTGGGGTGAGGTGGGATCACTTTGGTCCAGCCACTCTCCGGGCCAGTGCTCCAGGATCGAAGCGACCAATTCATCCACAGGCCGGTTGCTAGCCAGAGTCGGGCCGAAATTGAAGGCCTCGCAGGGGGGAGCGGAATCCGTGGCCAACACCTCTGCCAGCCGTAGGTATCCAGCCAATGGCTCAAGAACGTGCTGCCAAGGTCGCGTGGCCTTGGGGTTGCGCACCGGGATTGGTTCCCCACGGGCGAGTGAGCGCATGGCATCAGGAACAATGCGATCAGTAGCCCAATCGCCACCCCCAATCACGTTGCCGGCACGAGCACTGGCAAGACGCAAATGCGGAGTTTGGTGAGATAAAGGACCGCAATAACTAGACCGCCAACTTCCAATAGCAATCTCTGCAGCAGCTTTACTGCTGCTGTATGGATCATGGCCACCGAGGGGATCATTCTCGCGATAGCCATACACCCACTCATTGTTGCGATAGACCTTGTCAGTCATGACAAATACACAGCTGCAAGGCTGGTCAAGCAATCGCAACGCCTCAAGTAAGTAAATGGTTCCCATTACATTGGTGGCCCAAGTTGCAACAGGCTCCTGATAGCTAAGTCGCACCAATGGCTGGGCTGCCAAATGAAAAACAACGTCTGGCCTGATTTCAAGCACTAAATCCTTAAGAAGGTCAGCATCTCGGATATCACCCACCCGATGATCTAGACGTTGAGACAACCCAAGTTGCAAGAACAGACTTGATTGAGTCTCTGGTGGCAGAGCCAACCCAGTCACCTCAGCACCGAGTTCTAATAACCACAGCGATAACCAGCTTCCCTTAAAGCCTGTGTGGCCAGTGATAAGAACCCTCCGACCATTCCAAAAGGAAGGCCCTGTTAATGATGTCGGCACCAAGACCGGCATCAATTCAACTCCAAAACTGCCATGGAGCTTGACCTGACTTCCACAAGCTTTCTAGCAGGGTTCTATCGCGCAAAGTGTCCATAGGCTGCCAGAACCCCCGATGGTGGTAAGCCGACAGCTGACCCATTTCTGCCAAGGACTGCAATGGTTGCTGTTCCCAGGTGCATTGATCCCCATCCACCAGGTCAATCACCTGGGGCTCGAGTACAAAAA
>WTGE01000310.1 GCA_011525445.1 Synechococcus sp. CO36386bin_37 | reverse complement strand
ATTAATACTCAACCAGTGCCTCTGGACCTAAGAAGTGGAGCCATTCAGAATGAAATCAAACCATCCTGACTCCATGAATCAATCGGGCCGTCGACACCGCAGCATCCGATGGTTCGCAGCTGGCGTCGGACTGATGATTCTCTGCGGCATTGGCCAACCCGCACTCGCCTTCCCCCCCCTGCCATGGTCCACTCAGGGGCATTCGGAATTACTCCCTGATCGACACACAACACTATCCACTCAAGTCCCTTCAGGCCGTCTGCGGGAGGTGGAACCACCCGGCGGAGTCCAACAGCTCCGTCAAGCCCTCTCCAAGCATCGTCCGCATCTCTCACTCATCAGGCCGCTCGACGGAAACCAACTCATGGGAGGTCCCCTCAATCTGGAATTCAAAATTGAAGATTGGCCCCTCTCTAATGACAACGATCTTGGAATTGGAGCCCACATCGCGGTTCAGATTGACGACCAAGCACCGCAGAGAATCAGCGAAGGAGATGCAGACCACATCACAATTCAACTTCCAGATCTGAATCCAGGAAGCCACAGATTCACGGCCTATGCCGCCTACCCATGGGGGGAAGCCGTGAAGACTCCCGGAGCCAGCTTGAAAGGTCAACTGGACCAGTTCAAAGCTCTGCAGGGAACGCAACCCTCACGAGATTCTCCCTGGCTGGCTGTGGTTAGTCCTGCCGAACTAGGAGCTGATGATCCTCTCCTTCTCGATTGGCTGGTGTGGAACGCTCCACTGCAAAATCTCAAAGCTGGTGATGCTCGCTGGCGTCTTCGCATCACTATTAATAGCGATAGTTTTGTGGTGGACCAGCAGGATGCTCTTTGGATTCAAGGCATCGACAACCGCGAAGGAACGAAGACCGTTCAGATGGAACTATTGAATGAAGTCGGTGAAGCGATTGATCCCGTCTTCAATAATCAATTGAGGGTTGTCCAACAGACGCAAAACATCAAGCCCATCTGGTATCAGGATCATCTTGATGACACGCAAATGGCCCGTTTGCTTGGTCAAGCCAAACAGGAATCTCCAGACATCATTCAATTGCCTGACAGCCAAGACAACACCAACACAAAAGGCGATAAGGAGGTCGACGACACCGAAGACGGAGGACTAAAAGAACAGGCTTCAACCAATCCAAAGAAGGAACGCAGAGCCCTCGACGAAAAAAGTCCCAATGAAGGGGTTTTCGAAGAAGAGATTTTGGAGTCTGAGCCTTTCAATCCAAAAACTGGAGTGGCTTTGGATCAAGGGGCTTTGGATCAAGAAACAGTCCCTGAGGAGTCGGAAGACACTGAAGGGAAAGCCATTCCAACAGAAGCAGCTCCATCGGCACTCTCGCTTGAGTCCATCCAGCCCGCCGAACCAGAACAACAACCAACAACAGATACCTCAACTATGAGCCTTGAGCCAGAAAGAGTGTCGCCAACCAGCACCCTGGAGGGATCAGCCCGAGAGCTCTTCAAGGCTGATGGCACCCACCATTGAAATCTGAACCCTTCAAAGCGTCTGATTCATCCCAGACAGCAAAGCCCCGGCGCTTGGCCTTAGGTCTGTCCTCAAGGGCATGGCCTTTGCTGAAAAGACTCGAGCAGTGCGAACTGGTCGATCAACTCGCCCTGACTCGCGGTGCCGCCGAGGCACTGACTGAAGCAGCTGAAAGCTGTTTGGTGGACTCCGCTGCTGTGTTGATGAAGCAGTACTGGAAGCGTGGAGGCCTGCTGATTGTTGTCGGAGCCACAGGCGCTGTAACCAGACTCATTGCTCCATTCCTGGAAGACAAAGGGATGGATCCTGCAGTCCTTGTCTTGGATGCAGCCGGCAAACGGGTAATTCCCTTGCTGGGGGGCCATCAAGCCGGAGCTGAACAGTGGAGCCGGGAGGTGGCTGCTGCCCTTGGAGGAGAAGCGATTCTCAGCGGAGACTGTGCCACTTCAGGTCGACTTGCAACCGATCTGTTCGGAGACGCCTGGGGATGGAAACGCGGCGGTACCAGCAGCGACTGGACCCACTTGATGCAGGCCCAAGCGCAAGGAAAAACCACTCGAGTGATTCAAAAGGCAGGCAACGACCTGTGGCAAAGCAGTGCAGCAGCTCAAGCGATCCAATGTCGTGAATCCGATGATGACGTCCTCCAGACCAACCCCCGGTTGGAGATCAGCACGTCCACTCCTCCAACAGGGGTCTGCTCATGGCATCCACCACTGATCTGGCTTGGAATTGGCTGCGAACGCAACACAAGCTTGAATCTGATCCAACGCGCCATCAGAAAAGCTCTGGAAGAGGCAGGGGTAGCCGAATCAGCTGTTGCAGGGATCAGCAGCATCGACCGCAAGAGCGATGAGCCGGCTCTTCTAGAGCTCGCCAAGCAGAATCAGTGGCCCTTCCAACTGCACACTGCAAGTGCTCTGAATGCAGTGTTGGTGCCAACCCCATCGAAGGTCGTTGCTGCAGAAATGGGAACAGGATCGGTTTCTGAAGCTGCGGCATTGCTGAGTGCAGGGCAAAACGCAGAACTCAAGCTGCACAAGCAAATCACCCATGCAGAAAGGTCTGAATGCGGCGCCGTCACCGTGGCGATTGCCGAAGGCGCACAGGCCTATGCGCCTCAGCGCGGCGAACTCCATCTCATCGGTAGTGGCCCAGGAGATCTTGCTCTTCTCACACCAGACGCTCGCACCGCCTTGGAACGATGTCCTGTCTGGATCGGATACAAGCTCTACCTCGATTTACTCGAAGCTCTTCGCCGTTCGGACCAGGTTCGACTGGAGGGACAACTCACCATGGAGCGGGAGCGTTGCCAGCAGGCATTAGCTTTGGCCCGCCAGGGCGTTCGCGTCGCATTGGTGTCTTCTGGCGACAGCGGAATCTACGGGATGGCAGGACTCGCACTGGAGCTCTGGCTCGAATTACCAAAGCCAGATCGGCCTCGCTTTGCCGTGCATCCGGGGATATCGGCCTTGCAGCTAGCAGCCGCCAAAGCAGGAGCCCCTCTGATGCATGACTTTTGCACAGTGAGTCTGAGCGACAGACTCACTCCGTGGGAGGTGATCCAAAGGCGACTTGAGGGAGCCGCATCGGGCGATTTCGTGGTTGCCCTCTACAACCCTCGCTCCAGAGGACGAGATTGGCAGCTCAAACGTGCAAAAGAAATCCTGCTCGCCCAACGTCCACCAACCACTCCGGTTGTGATTGCAAGGCAATTGGGGCGTCAGGAGGAAAACGTATCGATTTGTCGTCTCGACGAGCTGGCAGTGGAAACGGTTGACATGTTGACTGTGCTTGTCATCGGCAACAGCAGCAGCAGAGTGGAAGATAGATATATGGTCACTCCTCGCGGCTATCCAGGTGCAGACCTCAGTTGAAGACAAGTCATAGAGTCGGGATGACAGGATTCGAACCTGCGGCCCCTTCGTCCCGAACGAAGTGCGCTACCAAGCTGCGCTACATCCCGATGAGGCGACTTTAGAAGATGACGTCCATTCAGAAACCTGACTGGTTGCGCGTCAAAGCCCCGCAGCGAGAACGAATTGGCGAGGTGGCCGACTTGCTGCTGGACCTCAAGCTGAACACGGTTTGCCAGGAGGCAAGTTGCCCAAATATCGGCGAATGTTTCGCTGGAGGAACCGCAACGTTCCTGATCATGGGGCCTGGGTGCACCCGCGCCTGTCCCTACTGCGATATTGACTTCGATAAAAGCATCCGAGAACTCGACCTAACAGAACCCGCCCGCCTAGGGGAAGCTGTCACTCGATTAGGGCTGAGTCACGTTGTGATCACCTCCGTGAATCGCGATGATCTCGCCGATGGAGGTGCTTCCCAATTTGTCTCTTGCATTCAACAAGTGCGGCAACGTTCACCGCAAACCACCATTGAATTACTGATCCCAGATTTTTGTGGTAACTGGAATGCGCTTGCAACAGTGATGGATGCCGCACCCGATGTACTGAACCACAACATCGAAACCGTGCCTCGCCTCTATCGAACAGCTCGACCGCAAGGCATTTACGAACGATCACTGGAACTCCTCCAACGGGTCCGCAAAACCTGGCCCCAGTCCTACAGCAAGTCTGGACTCATGGTTGGTCTGGGAGAGACATGCGACGAAGTAATGAAGACATTGGCAGATTTACATGATCACGATGTCGACATCGTCACTATCGGTCAGTATTTATCACCGGGACCCAAACATTTAGCTGTTGACCGTTTTGTTACCCCTGAGGAATTCGAAACCTATCGGCAATACGGTGAAAAAAAGCTGGGATTTTTACAAGTGGTCAGCTCACCCCTCACACGGAGCAGCTACCACGCTGGGGAAGTGCGGCGTTTGATGGCCTCTCATCCACGATGAGTGTTCCCTCCATTCTTACTCTCATCATGCTGAAACCCCCAGCTGACCCTCCACTGGCTTCCACTCGTGCAGGGTCCAAGTGACCAACTTTCTCGCAATCATTGGATCCTCTCGAACGAGCGCTTCTGCTGACGCGTAACACGCGGATTCAAAGACCAAGAACCCACCACCTCCCGATGTCTGCTGATCATCAACGAGGAAACCTGAGGCTATGGCAATCCCAGCCTTGCGTTGCGCCTTCACCCAACATCGATGGGCATGGCAGTGAGAGCGACGAATATCGGCAGGTAAGGACCGCATCTCTGCAGTAAAGGTTTCCTGCTTAATGAACCAGGGCATAAACAATGGGGCTATGCCGTAACAGCAGTGCGCTCAACGAGTCCCATTGCTGCACGCTCGCTAGGAGGCACCAGAAGTTTGAATGAAGACTTGGCATGGGACCAATCCTCAAGAAAGCCCTTGGCCTTCAAACTGGAAGTGGCTGACAGGTGCGCTTCGAGCAGGGATTGCAGCAAGACCTCTTGTTGTGGAGTAGTGATGCTGACAACCTCAACAATTTCGGGATTCACGCGAGCCCTCACACCCCCTGATTCATCAAGAAGGAACGCCACACCACCCGTCATTCCTGCACCCACATTGCGTCCCGTGCCTCCCAGCACGACGATCACACCACCTGTCATGTACTCACAACAGTGATCTCCAGCGCCCTCCACCACAGCACGGGCACCACTGTTGCGAACACCAAAGCGTTCTCCAGCCCGACCGAGAGCAAACAATTCTCCACCGGTGGCACCGTAGAGGCAGGTGTTTCCAAGGATCACTTGATCACCAGGATTCTCCAACCCATTACTGGGAATAAGACTGATCTGCCCACCATTCATTCCTTTGCCGACGTAGTCGTTGGCCTCACCCTCCAGTCCAATCGTCATACCTTGCACAAGAAAAGCAGCAAAGCTCTGCCCTGCAGCACCGCGGAACTGGAGATTGATTTGCCCATTGAAACCACGGTTACCGTGACGTTGGGCAATTTCCCCGGCTAAGCGAGCACCAACACTCCGATCGGTATTCACGATGTCAATCTGGCGACTCAGGGAGAAGTGGTTATCGATGGCATCCACAACCTCAGCATCTTCCAAAAGCTGATCCTCAAGGATCGGCCCATTGCCATGCGCTGCCGCACTATGACGAAGCCAGGAACGGTCACTTGGGTCTCCAACCTGCGCCAGCAGACTTGAAAGATCCACACATTGTGTTTTGGCCAGCTCAGCCGAACGAGGCTGAAGAAGATCAATACGCCCTATCAGATCCTCCAGACGTGCGA
>WTGE01000094.1 GCA_011525445.1 Synechococcus sp. CO36386bin_37 | reverse complement strand
TTCGCGATCCCTGGGACTCCATCCATGCCGCAGCGCGTTATCTCGTGCGCAGAGGAGGCCTCGACGACATCCGCCAAGGATTATGGGGTTACAACAACAGCGATCATTACGGCAAAGCCGTTCTCCACTACGCCGCTCTGCTCAAGCAGAACCCCTTCAGGTATCGCAGCCTGCATCAATGGCAAATTCATTACGCCTCGTCAGCCGGTGATCTTTGGCTGAATGAGGGCTACGCCAGTGACCATCCGATCGCGGTCGAAACCTATCTCGAACAACACCCCCACAGCGCTCCACCGAATCCATAACAACCATCTCAATGGACCGACCATCCACGAAGCGTTGCTCAAGCCTCTGCCATCTACGCTTCCGGATACAGGACTGATCAAGCTGCGTGGCTAAGGAACTCACCCATCGTGCCGATGAACTGGCTGGTCTCGGCTGGTCAGCTGAGGATGTGAATCGCTACGCGGAACTCTGGGACTACCGGCAGCGCTGGGGTGCCATGAATCTTGAGCGGGAAGACCGCCTGTTTCTGCGGAAAGCAGAGGCGGCACTGCCTGCGCTGGTCACTGGAAAATCGGCGACCAAGAAAAGTACTCAGGAAAAGTCTTATTACCGCTGGCTGCGCTTCCACCTGGATGCGATGACGGAAGCCGAAGTTGCCATGGCGCTGAATGAAGGCGACCGAGGGGCTTGGCCGATTTTGCTTGAAGAGGAACTCCGTCTTCTTGATCATTACGAACCCGTGCTTGGCCTGCCTGACACCTTGAAAGCGAAGGCCTTCGACAGCTTCCGCGCCCAGATGACAGCTCAGGCTGCGGCACTGCCTGCTGATCAGATGCATGCACGTCGCTACGACTTCCAGTCAGCCCTGATCGAATTGAAGGAGAAGGAGAACAGCAAATGGCGGCACCTGATTGCGGACAGTGGAGACCAGCCCTATCCCGTACTGAAAGGAACGACTGCTGAATCGTTTCGAAATGAGGTTCGCAGTCAGCTGACGCCCCTGCTGCGTCAAACGCTTCCGTCGCTCGCCGACAGCGAAAAGGCTGAACCAGATGCTGTCTGAAGTCGAGTAGGTCAACAGAACGCTAGAACGAAGACAACTCGCTCTCCAACGCCGTGACAGATCAGCGCTTCGAGACACTGCAGCTCCATGCCGGTCAGGTGCCTGATCCAACCACCAACGCGAGAGCTGTTCCGATTTACCAAACCAGCTCCTATGTCTTTAACGACGCTGAGCACGGTGCCAACCTGTTCGGCCTGAAGGAATTCGGCAATATTTACACACGCTTGATGAACCCGACGACGGATGTCTTCGAAAAGCGTGTTGCAGCTTTGGAGGGTGGCGTCGCTGCCTTGGCAACGGCATCCGGTCAATCGGCCCAGTTCCTGGCCATTACCAATTGCATGCAGGCTGGTGACAACTTTGTCTCCACCTCATATCTGTATGGAGGAACCTACAACCAATTCAAGGTTCAATTCCCACGATTGGGCATCAATGTGAAATTCGCCGACGGTGATGACGTTGAAAGCTTTGCGAAACAAATTGATGAAGGAACAAAAGCGATTTACGTCGAAGCGATGGGAAATCCACGCTTTAACATCCCTGATTTTGAGGGATTGTCGGCCTTAGCCAAAAAGCACGGGATTCCCTTGATCGTCGACAATACCCTTGGTGCATGCGGAGCCTTATTGCGTCCAATCGAACACGGCGCTGACGTTGTCGTGGAAAGCGCCACAAAATGGATTGGAGGTCACGGAACCAGCCTTGGCGGGGTCATTGTTGATGCTGGAACCTTCAACTGGGGCAACGGAAAGTTTCCATTGATGAGTCAACCCAGCGCTGCATACCACGGGCTAGTGCACTGGGATGCGTTTGGTTTTGGCAGTGATATCTGCAAAATGCTTGGTTTGGCTGATGATCGAAACATCGCCTTCGCATTGAGAGCTCGCGTCGAAGGACTTCGCGATTGGGGTCCTGCCGTGAGCCCATTCAATAGCTTCTTGTTGCTGCAGGGTCTCGAGACACTGAGCCTCCGTGTCGAGCGTCACGCTCAAAATGCGATGGAACTTGCGAGCTGGTTGAACAACCACTCAATGGTGAGCCACGTGAGCTATCCAGGTCTCTCCGGTGATCCGTATCACTCAGCAGCTAAAAAATATCTGACTGGACGTGGGATGGGTTGCATGTTGATGTTCTCATTGAAAGGTGGTTACGATGACGCCGTACGTTTCATTGATAGCCTCAAGTTGGCAAGCCACTTGGCCAATGTGGGCGACGCAAAAACACTGGTGATTCATCCTGCATCAACAACGCATCAACAGTTAAGTGAGGACGAGCAAGCCTCTGCAGGGGTCACACCAACCATGGTCAGAGTTTCTGTCGGGCTCGAACACATCGATGACATCAAAGCTGATTTTGATCAAGCTTTGTCGTCTGGAAGCTAAAGAAAGGGAGGTTGAACTGAATGGCACTGATCCTGCCACCGAATTATCACAAGATCACCGCTGTCGAAAGAAACCGAATCTCCTGGATCAAACCAGAGCAAGCGGAGAGGCAAGACATAAGACCTTTACGAATTGGAATTCTCAATATCATGCCTTTGGGTAAACAATACGAATTTAATTTGCTGCATCCGCTTGGGTTATCTGTGCTTCAGATCGAACCAATTTGGATTCGCCTCAAGTCCCATGCCTACAAAAGCTGGGACCAATCCCACCTCAATGAACTCTATATGAGCTGGGAAGAGGCCAATTCAGAACGGCCTCTGGATGGATTAATCATTACAGGCGCCCCTGTTGAGCACCTCGATTTTGAAGAGGTTCGCTATTGGCCGGAACTGGTCAAACTGATCAACGAGGCCAAAGACATGTGCGCAAGCACACTTGGTCTCTGTTGGGCAGGTTTCGCTATGGCCTACCTGGCAGGAGTCAATAAGGTTGCTCTTGAGAAAAAATTATTTGGCGTGTTTCCGATGCGTAGCTTGGTCCCAGGCCATTCACTGATGGGAACTCAGAACGATGAGTTTCTTTGTCCGCAGAGTCGACATGCAGCCTTACCCGATGCAGCTATGGAAGCAGCGCAACGACAGGGAAGACTGCGATTACTGGCCCATGGCGAATCGGTTGGGTACACCATCTTTGAGACCCCGGATCAACGGCAACTCATGCATCTCGGACACCCCGAGTACACCGTCGGCAGGATTGTGGCCGAAATGGAACGTGATAAAGCGCGTGGGGACGTGCCACCACCAGAGAACTTCGACGCCGATCATCCTCAAACGTTATGGAGATCCCATCGCAATTTGCTATTTCAACAGTGGCTTTGGTTCTGCTATCAACGTGTGAGCTTTCAAACCTAAACTTGACAATGATTCACCCTCTTCAATTCTTTGATCAATGGAGACGATCCGTGATCAAATGGTTTCCGATTCAGCCTCAATGGGAACGATCAGCAAAGGCAGTCGCACCTAAGGCCACGGAAGATTGGCTGCTTGAACCCTTGAATGAAACAGAAGCAACGGAACTTTTCCCCCATCTTGAGAAGGAAAAAGCAATCATTCAGTATCAAAAACTCAGACTTCAATTGAGATGCGAAGGCGATCGCGGTTTTGAACAAAAATAATTCAATCAATCAATTCTTGGGGCAAGATCCAATTACTGACCCCCTAGTCAGCTTCGAGTGAGCGTGTTTTGACGACAAGTGCAACAGGCAGGATGCTTTATCTTGTTCCTCAACCCTCGTCAGTCGATTCACCAGAACAAACGTATCTTGAGCGGACATCTCACCATCGGCCTCCCACTTCAAAGATGACAGGTCGGCCGGGGACATTTGAACAATACGGTCTTTCAAAATAGCGTCTCTGTGTTGCGAAAAGGCCGAAAAGACTCCCTAAGAATCTTAAAAAAACAGAAAAGCGTGACGGGCGCGACAATGACAAGCACATATCAAGAACATGAGCCCTGCTTCCATCGCCGAACGAAAGAGCGAGGCCTCTGGTTGATGAGACGAAATCAGAATCAGAACAAGCTTTGGAACTGAGCCAACAACGAAGGTCCATACCCCCTAAAACGTCAGCCTTGAGACAGAACGACAACAGCATTCAAAATAAATTTGAGTGTTTTTATTTTTTTCGGCGTGAGGTACAAACCAACCAAAGACCACCTTTCCAATCAAATACCTGAAGTGGTGAGGTCCATTAATCTGCTTCTTGAAGGCCTCAAACAAGACATCGGCGCTGATGACCGCTATATCTCCCTCTTGCTTGACGCCATGGCAGAGGAGCGAGTTCGATTACACAACAAAGACGTCACTAATTTCGGATTTCAATAATCAGATCACATCTAAACCTACTCAGGAGATAAATATTAGGCATTTTTCAGCTGAAAAACGACAAACAATTTCGGAAATGAACTTCCGACGATACAGTGAAATAAACTGATCTTTAAGATTGATATGCCATTGACTGATAACAACTTTCATTCGAGTGAAAACAAATCTCCCAACACTCTTCAATCAACCATTAAGGTTTTTCTGAAATACTATCACTGACTGCCTGATTCTGAGCAAAGGGGAAACAGGTGATGACTCGCGACATCGCGTCGTCACTCTTTAGCCGGGGATATGACAGACACGACCCTGTCTCAACCACAAACCGGATCGACGATTGACTAGATTGTCGTTTGCCTCCAAAAAATCTTATGATTCCAGAACCTTACGAACCATTCGATATTGACAACGGTTCCGACAAATTCTTTCTGATTGGCACTTCTTTTATCGTCATCTTCCTCTTCCTCCTTTGACGAAAACGATGTCAGATTCTGCAATCTGACATCGCTCAATTCGGCTGTATATTTTATGCAGCCTAGAACGCCTCATAATCTTTAGGTTGATACAACTAACATCAATTTAAGCAATTTAAAAGCAATTACACTGCCGATACGTAGTTCAGTTTCTGTTCGCTCGAAGCTTAATACTTGAACTCTATGAATGATCAATCAAACTCTTCAAAACGATTGACAGTGGCACCTCTCCACGATTCGTGAGACAATACAGCCCTCAGACAAGTCAGCGCAGAGCCCATCGACTCATTCCACTCATCTTGTTTAATCTTGATCAGATATTCATGCTGAAGGCCAGTTCCCCTTTTTCTTGAAGCAACGATCTTGACATCGTCATATCCGATGGGAAATAAATCAGCAGAAGGCCATCCTAGAATACCTTCAGACGCAAAGAGAAGGAAATCAAAGACAACTGGATTAAAGTATTCTTCATCCTCACCCAAATCTCCACAGGCAACCATTTGTTCCTTGGTTTGAGGCGTGTAGGTCACAAAGGAAAAACATAGAGGGTGACCTGTGTTTTGCAGAAATAAACCCCGAAAACGCGAGCTACCCATCAGCACTTAGAACTTGAATCATAAATAAAACAAGATTCAAATCATCATCGAAATAATTTTCAGGTCAGTGCCAGTGAGGAACAATGCAACAAAAAGTCTGCTCGCCAGCTGACTAACTATCGAAGAACCAACCATAGCTATGCAAACCGATGCCAAGAAGATTGACTCCGATATAGCAAACAACAATCACGACCAGACCTGCAGAAGCAACAAGTGCAGGGCGCCGGCCTTGCCAGCCACGACTCAGACGCGTGTGCAGATAAGCGGCATAAACAAGCCAGCAAATCAAAGCCCAGGTTTCCTTGGGATCCCAGCTCCACCAGCTGCCCCAGGCTTCATTGGCCCAGACGGCTCCACTGATAATCCCGACTGTGAGCA
>WTGE01000069.1 GCA_011525445.1 Synechococcus sp. CO36386bin_37 | reverse complement strand
CGCTTAGCACTGTCCATGCTCACTGGAAAAATGGACGAAGCGGGTGTCAGGGACCGCACCACCCTTCAGACCGTGGGCCCCAGGGATGTGGTGAGAGTTGGCCAGCACTTTTCAGTGGAGTTCATTCGTAATACCCACTCGATGGCTGACAGTTTTTCCCTGGCGATCAGCACCCCAGTTGGCACTGTGATTTTCACCGGTGATTTCAAGTTCGATCACACCCCTGTCGACGGCGAGCATTTTGATTTGGCTCGTCTGGCCCATCACGGTGATCAAGGCGTCTTGTGTCTTTTCAGTGACTCGACCAATGCCGAGGTCCCAGGATTTTGCCCGCCCGAGCGTTCGGTGTTTCCCAACTTGGATCGCCATATCGCTGAAGCAGAAGGACGGGTAATCATCACCACGTTTGCAAGTTCGATTCATCGGGTGTCGATGATTCTTGAGTTGGCAATGAAGAACGGCCGCAAAGTCGGTTTGTTGGGGCGTTCGATGCTCAATGTGATCGCCAAGGCCCGCGAACTGGGTTACATGCGTGCACCGGATGAACTGTTTGTACCGATCAAGCAGATCAACGATGTGCCCGACCGTGAGACGTTGTTGCTGATGACGGGCAGTCAAGGTGAGCCATTGGCAGCTCTGAGCCGGATTTCACGGGGCGATCACCCTCAGGTGAAAGTTAAAACCACAGATACGATTATTTTCTCTGCGAGCCCGATTCCAGGAAATACCATCTCCGTGGTCAACACCATCGATAAGTTGATGATGCTTGGAGCCAAGGTTGTATACGGCAAAGGTGAAGGCATTCACGTGTCGGGCCACGGTTTTCAGGAAGACCAGAAGTTGATGCTGGCTCTCACCCGACCCAAGTATTTCGTTCCTGTCCATGGCGAGCACCGCATGCTGGTGCGCCATGCCCGAACGGGTCATTCGATGGGTGTTCCTGAAAACAACACCCTGATCATCAACAACGGCGATGTCGTTGAACTCACTCCGGATTCCATCCGCAAGGGCGATCCCGTCAAGGCCGGGATTGAGCTTCTCGATCAGTCACGCAACGGGATCGTGGATGCTCGTGTCTTGAAAGAGCGTCAGCAGTTGGCGGAAGATGGCATTGTCACGATCCTCGCTGCGATCAGCACCGATGGGGCCATGGTTGCTCCGCCACGGGTGAATCTGCGTGGGGTGGTCACGACTGCGGACGCCCGCAAGATGTCGTTGTGGACTGAGCGTGAAATCAAATGGGTGCTTGAAAACCGTTGGAAGCAGCTCTGTCGCAACGTGGATGGTTCGTCCCCTGAGGTGGATTGGATGGGCTTCCAGCGCGAAGTGGAGGTGGGCTTGGGTCGGAGGATGCGTCGAGAGATGCAGGTGGAACCTTTGATCTTGTGTCTGGTGCAGCCAGCTCCGGCTGGAACGCCGGTTTATAAAGGCAGGACTGATGCTGAGCCTGATACACGCCCTGTCTCCCGAGGGCGCGGTGGTCGGCATGGTGGCCACAGTCGTGATGGTGGCAACGGTCAAGGGCGACGCGATCGCAATGGAGCCCCAACTCGTGTGGTGCCCTCACGCGTGATCGGATCACCGAGTCCAGCATCCAAGGTTCCGACTCCAGCCCCAATCGCGTCCAAGTCTGCTCCGGCGAAGGAGCCTCTTGCGTCTTCCGTTGCCGCAACCAACACCCAAGATCCTGAGATGCCTGCCGGTCGCACCCGCCGGCGCCGTTCAGCGGCGGCGTAAGGAATCCCAGGCCAACCTCAGTTGATGTCGCCAGGACTGTGGGGTTGGCCTGTTGGATGGCGCTGAATCAGGTTCGCCGGATTTCAGCTGATGGTGGTTCTCCAGAGTGAATCGGAGCAGTCCAGCTTCCAACCGTTTCGGATCCGCATCAAAGAGGTCCGAGGTCGATGGTTGAGCTGCATTCGCGGCAGGTTGTTCCACAAGGGCTTTTGACGGAACGATCTGTTTTGTTCTGCCAATGGGTTGGGACTGCGTTGATTCTGTTGTCAGCCAAGGCATCGCCGTTTCGATCGGTGCCGTTGCCGTCTTCTCTCCAATCTCCGGAAGGGAACCAGTCTGCAAAAACGGATCGCGAATCAGCTCTTCGCTGACCGGCTGATTCGATGGGATCTCAAGAAGGGCTGGTTCCTCGTCCTGGATGTTGTCCTCTCCGGCTCCATCCTCGTCGTCGTCCTTTGAGATCTCAACATCAACGATGGGTGAGCGCTCATGGGCTTCGTCGAGTCCTTGTTGCGCTAATTCTCTGAGTGTTTCTTGTGGGTCGCTGGCCAGCACGAGACGGTAATACTCCGCCCCCTGGCTCACATCATCCTTCCCATAAAGATGAATGTGGCCGAGCAGAAGAGCCACAAATGCTCTCCATGCCAGGTTCGCATCCCGCTCAGCTCCTGAGGTGGGCAGAGGCTTCAGTCTCTCCAGCAGGTCCCGCGCCAACGCATCAGCTTTGTTGAAATCACCTGAGCTGTAGGCCTGCTCGGCGGTGACATACTGTTCTTGAAAGTCCGCGTCCAAGCCTGGTTCTGATTGCTTCTATACAAGTTGTACCGAGTCGTGGCTCCATTGCAGCGTCTTCTTCTCAGGTAAGGAACAACGGCCAGGGGGCCTGCCGGGCCCAATGGCCGCAGTCAAGATGTTTAGTTGATTGGCGGAGAGTGTTCGAACGCCTTCCTGTTGCAACCAGTGATGAAGAAGCAAACGTCGTGAGGGCTCAGTTAACGCTGTGAGAGAGGGGCGGTGTAAACCACGGTCACTGCGCTTCATGGGTTCAAGGGCCAGGCTGGCCAGGATCCGCTGGTTGTCATCCACGTGAGAGATGCGCTCACTGAGTTGGGCGATTCTTTGGCTGCAGCCGGGGTGTAATGCTTCGAGTACGGGTAAGACCTCATGACGAATGCGGTTCCGGCTGAATACAACACTGGAATTGGCTGGATCCAGCCAGATCGGGAGTTGTAGGTCCTGGCAGATCAACGCGGTCTGGTGCCGGCTGAAGTGGAGCATGGGGCGAACCAAGCGTGGGCTGGTGGCGTCGTTGCTACGCAGAGGTCGGCTCGGCCGCAGGCTGCCAAGCCCCGCCAGATTCGTTCCTCGGGCCAATTGCAGCAGGAAGGTTTCAGCGCGGTCGCTGGCGGTGTGGGCCGTGACTACCAATTGGCAATGCAGCCTTTCGCTGACATGGGCGAGTTCCTGATAGCGCCACAAACGGGCTTTGGCTTCTGAGCGGGTGTGGGCTTTGCTGCTGCGACTGATCTGTAAATCCAAGGCCTGTTCATCGCACCAAGCATGAAGTTCAGATGCGACGGTTGCTGATTGATCGTGCCAGCCATGGTCACCATGCCAGGTGTGCAGCTGCCAATGATGCAGATGCTGCAGCCCGATGAGCAGCCCCATAAGGGCCATTGAGTCCTGACCACCGGAGATGGCCAGCAGCAAACTGGCTCCATCCGGAAGCAGCTCAGGCCGCCGAAGCAGTTGGCGGTGCAGCCTGTCATGCCAGTGCGACCAGGATTGGCAGGCAGCCATGGCGGGGCCAGCTTGAGCTCAAGAAAGATTGATCCTGCCTGGTCTCCAGCGCGATCACGCATGCGGTGTGAGAATGATGGAATCTGAAATCGCTGGGATGACTCGCCTTTCTCTGCTTCCCGCTGAACTCCGCCGCAGCCTGGAACGGCGTTCCGCACTCAAGGTGATCGCGGGTCTGATGAATTTCGATGCCGGCCAGGTGGCGATGGTGGCCGCCGCCGCTGGTCGTGGTGGTGCGGATCTGCTTGATGTGGCCTGCGACCCGGAGTTGGTCAAGCTGGCGATCGAGGCCTCTGCCGGTGTCCCTGTTTGTGTGTCTGCTGTCGATCCCGAACTGTTCACTGAGGCTGTGGCAGCTGGAGCTGCCATGGTGGAAATTGGCAATTACGACGCCTTTTACCTTCAAGGTCGTCTGTTTGATCGCTCAGAAGTGTTGGCGATCACGCGCCGTACTCGAGAGCTGCTTCCCAATGTGGTGATGAGCGTCACGGTGCCCCCATGTGCTCCCGTTGGATCAGCAGGAACAGCTGGCTGTGGAGTTGGTGGCAGCCGGGGCCGATCTGATCCAAACCGAGGGGGGCATGAGCGCAAAACCGTTTAGTGCCGGCAGTCTTGGGTTGATTGAGAAAGCAGCTCCCACCCTGGCGGCCGCTTACAGCATTCATGCTGCGCTAAAGCAGAGCGATTGCTCTGTACCCGTTCTGTGTGCTTCGGGCTTGTCTGCTGTCACCGTGCCAATGGCCATCGCTGCAGGTGCTGCAGGTGTGGGTGTGGGATCGGCGGTGAATAATCTCAACGATGAGTTGGCGATGACCGCTGTGGTGCGCGCTTTGCGGGAAGCTCTGGGAAGCCCGGTTGCTGCAGTTAGCCCGTCTGTTTGATGGAGGTGGCTTCTCCTACGTTCGGATCCGCTAATGGCAGTGACACGATCGTGGTGGTGGTAGGGGTCCCATTGCTGTTGTTGTGATGGGCGATTCCCTCAAGTATTCCTAACTTGCGTTTAGTGCTTTTTGGATCCTGATGGGAACCCTGGGTTGGTTGTTGCAGTGGCCGATTCGAGCTCTTGTATTGCTTGTGGTGGCCATGCTTCCGCTGGGGGTGGAACTTGCAAGTTTTGGAACAGCACTTTGGGCTGCGGTGTTGATTGGCTTGTTGGGCACTGTGCTGATTGTGCCCCTCAAGCTGGTTCTGGGTCCGGTTTGGGCCATTACCTCGCTCGGGGGCTTGATTGCGCCGGTGTCGTTCCTCTTTAACTGGTTGATTACTGTGATTCTGTTTGGTCTGGCGGCCTGGTTGATTCAAGGTTTTCGCCTCAAGAACGGTCTGATCAGCGCGCTTTTTGGGGCCATTGTCTACAGCGTGATCAGTTCCGTGATCCTGCGTGGACTGGGCCTCGCGGATGTGGACTTCACTAGGGCTGCCTTGATGTGAGCGTTCGCTTCATTCTTCATATCGGCTGATTTTTATTGTCAGGTTGGCTTTTGCTGCTGCGGATACTCCGGTTCCGAAGAAACCGCCGTAGCGTGATAAGCCTTTTTAGGCTTTTCGCCATCGGATATGCCCGCTTACGAGCTATCGGCGCCTTACACCCCCAAAGGGGATCAACCCACGGCAATTGCAAAACTTGTGGAGGGTGTCAACGCTGGTAAGCGCTATCAAACACTTTTGGGTGCTACCGGAACGGGCAAAACTTTCACGATGGCCAACGTCATTGCTCAAACTGGACGACCAGCTCTGGTTTTGGCCCATAACAAGACGCTGGCGGCACAGCTCTGCAATGAGTTGCGGGAGTTTTTTCCACACAATGCAGTTGAATATTTCATCTCTTATTACGACTATTACCAACCGGAGGCTTATGTCCCGGTTAGTGATACTTATATCGCCAAAACAGCATCGATCAACGAAGAAATCGATATGTTGCGTCACTCTGCAACGCGTTCCCTGTTCGAAAGACGGGATGTGATTGTAGTGGCCTCAATCAGTTGTATTTACGGGTTGGGAATTCCCAGTGAATACCTCAAGGCGGCGGTTCCATTTAAGGTTGGTGAAAACTTAGATTTGCGTCGCTCGTTGCGTGAATTAGTGAATAATCAGTACAGTCGAAATGATACAGAGGCAGGCCGTGGACGTTTTCGGGTCAAGGGAGATGTTCTTGAGATAGGTCCAGCTTACGACGATCGTTTGGTTCGTATTGAATTGTTTGGTGATGAGGTAGAAGCGATTCGCTATGTGGACGCAACAACGGGTGAGATTCTTCAAAGCTTGGACGCCATCAGTATCTATCCGGCGA
>WTGE01000415.1 GCA_011525445.1 Synechococcus sp. CO36386bin_37 | reverse complement strand
AGCCAAGGTTCGGCGGCGAAGGCGCGAACCAGGGGCAGTCCCTCAATGGCTTCCCCTAGCAGTCCTGCCAGTTCGCTGACTTTTTTCTGACTGCGTTCCGTGGCCACCATCACCCTCGCACCAAACAGGCTGATCAGCCATGCCACGAACGGGGCGAGAATCAGGATTGCAAGTGTTAACTTCCAGTCAAGCCACAGCATGTAGCCCAGAACAGCAACCAGCTGAAGAGCGCTGGGGATGCTGTCGTGGAGCGTTTTGTAGATCACCTCGCTGACACGATCGGCATCTTCTGTGAGCCGATAGGTGAGATCGCCCGATGACATCTTCTCCAGTGCACCCAGTTGCACCGTTTGCAAACGTTGAAACAGCTCTCTCCTCAACGACTGGCTGACTTGCAAAGCAGGTCCCGCCAACAGGGAATCCTGACCGAATTGAGCAAGTTTCTGAATCGCAAATACCAATAAAACCAAGCCGATGACTGGCAAGATCCTTTGGAGATCTCCAGACCCGACATCAGGCAACAGTCGACCCATCAGTCGCATCAAGACCAATTGACTGCTGACAAAAATCAGCATGCAAACTGTGCCGATGGTCAGTCGCCCTCGGTGAGGATGCAGCAGTGGAATCAACCTGCGGAATCCCGCTTCGGATGGCTTCAGCATGCCGTCACACTATCAATGGCGATTGGACGAATTGGTGCAGAAATGAGGCTTGATCAATTCCTCAAGTGGAAGGGTTGGGTGGCAACAGGTGGGGAAGCCAAGTTGAGGATTCAGGCTGGCGAGGTGCTCGTCAATGGTGATCTGGAGCAACGACGTGGTCGTCAGCTCAAGGGGGGTGATTGCGTCCAAATGGGTGTCGACTCAGCCGAAGTTTCGGATTTTCTTCAGGCAGGGCCGTAAGTTGTCAGCTGCTGAGTTGCAGAGGACCGAAGCGTGCGCAAACCGGTGATTGCGGGCAATTGGAAAATGCACATGACCTGTGCGCAAACCAGGGCCTGGATGGGTACGTTTCTTCCCCTCATTGCTGACATCCCCGATGATCGACATCTGGTGGTTGCGCCACCGTTTACGGCCATCAGCACGCTTGCTGAATTGAGCCAGGGTTCGCGGGTTGAGCTGTCGAGCCAAAACGTGCACTGGGAGGGAGAAGGTGCCTACACAGCTGAGATCTCTCCCAACATGCTCAAGGAGCACAACGTTGGGTACGCGATCGTGGGCCATAGCGAGCCCCGTAAGTACTTCAGTGAAAGTGATGAACAAATCAATCACCGCGCCCGCTCTGCCCAAAGCAATGGACTCATTCCAATAGTTTGCGTTGGCGAAAGTGACGAGCAACGCACGCGAGGAGAGGCTGAGCGTGTGATCCGACGTCAGGTTGAACAGGGTCTGGAAGGTCTTGATCCCAGCCAGTTGGTTGTGGCTTATGAACCGATCTGGGCGATTGGCACCGGTAAAACCTGTGAGGCGAGCGAAGCGAATCGCATTTGTGGTTTGATTCGCAGCTGGGTGGGATCTCCAGATCTCATCATTCAATACGGAGGCTCTGTCAAGCCCACCAACATTGATCAGCTCATGGGTATGAGTGATATCGATGGCGTCTTGGTCGGTGGAGCCTCACTTGATCCCGAGGGGTTCGCGCGGATTGCGAACTATGCCAAGAGTTGATGGGTAATGCGTTGGCCTAACGGTTGGGGCAGTTGCACCGCAGTGATGGGAGTGATCAATCTCACTCCCGATTCCTTTAGTGATGGGGGTCAATTCAACCAGCTGGAGCGTGCTCTGGCCGAGGCGTCTCGTCAGATTGCCAACGGAGCTGATTGTCTGGACCTTGGTGCGCAGAGCACGAAGCCATATGCAGTGGAAGTTGGGGCGGATGAGGAGCTCAGGCGCCTGTTGCCTACGTTGAAGGCGATTCGTCAGGAATTTCCTGAGGTTTTGATCTCTGTTGATACTTTCCTTGCTGCTGTTGCCAGCGAGGCTTTGGAGGCGGGGGCGAATTGGATCAACGACGTGAGTGGTGGACGTCGCGACCCCGAAATGTTGGCCTTGATTGCAAAGGCAGGCTGCCCGTTTGTGCTGATGCACAGTCGTGGCGACAGTCAAACAATGGATCAGTGCACGGACTATGGCGAGATCGGTGTTGTGCGCGGGGTGATCCAGGAATTAAAAGCTGCAACAGCTCGCGCAGAAGAGGCTGGTGTGAACCGCGATCAGTTGATCTGGGACCCAGGTCTCGGATTTGCCAAAACAACCCAGCAAAATCTCACCCTGATTCAGCAGCTTGACAGCCTTGTGGCTGAGGGAATTCCACTGTTGCTTGGTCCTTCTCGCAAACGTTTTATTGGGGCTGTCTTGGATGAACCACGAGCGAAGGCTCGGTTGTGGGGCACTGCAGCGGTGTGCGCGCGTGCGGTGGAGGCTGGTGTTGCTGTTTTGCGTGTTCATGATGTGGGGCCTATCCGCCAAGTGGTAACCATGGCCGCTGCCATCGGTTCCAATCGCTAGAACTGCTCCTGCTCTGGATGGATCCAACATGAGTGAACCAAGCCTCACTCTTTTGTATGACGGTGCTTGTCCTCTGTGTCTTCGCGAAGTCAAGTTCCTGAAACGTCGCGACCTATCCGGGAAACTTGGATTTATCGACATCGATCAGGACAACTACGACCCTGCCCAATGGAAGGGGATTAGTTACAGAGAAGCGATGGCTCGCATCCACGCCATTCGAGCGAATGGTGAAATACTGCGTGATGTGGCTGTGTTTCGAGCGGCTTATCGCTGTATTGGTTTGGGGTGGATTTATTGGCCAACCACCTGGCCTTTGGTCGGTGCTCTGATTGATCGTATGTATTCTGTGTGGGCTTCTCAGCGCTTGCGTTTAACGGGCCGATCCGATCTTGATACTTTGTGTCGTTGTCGGAATCTGCCGAATCAATAAAATTTTTTCTATCATAAAACCCTCATATGTGATTATCAAAAGCAATGTGGTTGCCGTTATAGTTATGTACTTCAAGGTGTTTTATTAGAATTATGGAGATTCTTTATTGCCTTTTATTGTTGTCTCCGATGTGATTCCTGCGATCGATAACCTGATGGTTCTTGATCCGCTGTTGTAATCAGCACTGCTCATCTGACTTGGCATGGTTAGAATTAAGTGTATGTTATTCGAAAGTATATGATTCGCTTCAGCGAAATTGATCATCAAGTTCATGTTCAATTCTACTTGAAAATGAGGAAATGAAAAATACTGGCCGCATGATTTACGGCTGGCCTATCATTTTCGATAAAAGAGACTTGCTGCTGTGATGGGTTTGATGGTAGGGAAAGCTCATGGAATTTTTGACAACAGATCGCATACCAACAAAGATCTTTGGAGTGAGCTTCACGATGTGACGATCTCTGAAGATGATGTAGAAAATTGATTTCTATTGTAAGTGTTGTGGTTTAACCTGCACGAAGTAAATTGATTGATAAGATTGTTGAATTTGGAGAGTATAACTTTCTTGGGTCCATTGTGTTCAATTCTGAGAATTTGGAGTTTGGAAAATGGTAAGTAACTATGGCAAGAAGTGGAAAGCTCCAGTGCTAATACTTATTCAAAGGACATTTGATTGGAGGGCTGATTTCTCTAAAAATCATTGAAATAATTGGTCTATTATGCATGGGAGACCTAATCAGCATGCTGTTTATTGAGTTTTAAGACTAAGTGACATTAAAAGGGGACACTGCGAAGACACCTGATTTATTCGTAATTAAAGATTAGAGTTGATTAAGAGCTTGATTATGGGTTTATATTATTTGATATAAAGAGTAGGGTTAAGGACGCATGGTTTCAGACTAATCCTTGTTGACGCCTTCGATCCTGTCTTCCACGTCTTGATAAAGCTCTTGAAGTTGTTCGATGTTTTCGTCGGCGGTCTCCCAGTAACCTCGACCATTCACCTCAAGCAGTGTTCCAACAATGCGGCGAAAGCTATGGGGGTTGAGTTCGAGTAAGCGCTTGCGCATCTCTGGATCGTTGATGAAGGTTTCATTGGCTTCTTCGTAAACAAAGTTGTCAACAGAACCGCTGGTAGCGCTCCATCCCAGAGTGAAGTTCAAGCGTTTTGCAACTTCACGGACCCCTTCGTAACCCGAATCAAGCATACCTTCATACCACTTTGGATTGAGAAGTTTTGTGCGTGAATCAAGGCGAATGGTTTCACTTAAGGAGCGAACCTGAGCATTGGCTGTCGTTGTGTCTGCTATGTAGCTGGTGGGTGCTTTTCCATCATCCCGAAGACCTTTGATCAGTTTGGTGGGATCACTGTCGAAATAATGACTGACATCAGTTAAGGAGATTTCGGCAGAGTCCAGGTTTTGAAAGGTCACGTCTGCTGTTTTCATAACTGATTCAAAAACACCCCGCTTTTGATCCATTTCACCCGGATTATCAGCGTTAAAAGCAAACGTTTTGCGGGATAGGTACATCTCTTGAAGTTCTTCCTCTTCTTCCCAGCTGCTGTTTTCAACTGCAAGATTGACGTTCGAGCTGTAACTCCCACTTGCATTGGAGAAAACGCGACAGGCTGCGTCACGAAGGTTGGTACCCTCTTTTTCAGCTTGTTCGAGAGCATGTTTTCGAACAAAATTATGGTTTGTATCTTCTTTTGCTTCGGCGGCTAACTTAACGCCTTGATCAATCAAAGCCATTTGATTGATAAATAGATCTCGAAAGACTCCAGAACAGTTCACAACAACATCGATTCTTGGTCTGCCTAGTTCTTCCAGAGGAATCAGCTCCAGCTTATTCACGCGTCCGAGGGAGTCAGGTACTGGCTTCACTCCAATAAACCAGAGAATCTGAGCAAGAGATTCTCCATAGGTTTTGATGTTGTCCGTTCCCCAAAGAACACAGGCGATGGTTTCAGGCCAATCACCCTGTTCTTCTTTCTGCCGCTCAATCAATTTATCAACAACAACTTTTGCAGCAGCGACGGCTGCTCTGGTTGGAATCGCTTGGGGATCAAGGGCATGAATATTTTTTCCGCTGGGAAGAACGCCTGGATTCCTGATTGGATCACCACCGGGTCCAGGGAGAACATACTCTCCGTCTAAGGCTCTCAGCAGACTTTCCATTTCCATATCTGCGCAGATTTGTTCCAGGCAGAAACGCAAATATTGAAATAGAACGTCTAAAGCTTCGCTGTCGATGCTTGAAAAGCCACCTGCGCAACAGGCCCGAAGCCATGGTGATGGAAATTTAAATCCAAATTTCTTGAGTAAATCAAGAAACCATCCAAAATTTTCACGCATGTTGACACGACCGTCGGAACCAGTCAGTGATCGGACCATGGCTCCAATTGCTGATCGCGATAGTTCTGTGATTTTGCGGTTAAGTTCAACATCTTCTAAAACACCTTCGTCATTTCCACGGTAAATATCGTCAATTTTCCGTCCTAATGATTCAGCAAGTAGGCCTGGAAGTGAACGAATTCCCTCTTCTTCACGTTCCAAAGCAGCGATGCTGACCAATGTGGCAACAGCTTCATCTGCCGTAGGTGGTTTACCTATGGTGTGGAGTCCACAGGGAAGAAGGCGGCTTTCAATCTCCATCAGCTGTCGATAAACTGCACCAACAATCTGATCTCGACCATTAAGATTCAAATCCGTGGAATCTTGAGCGGGTAAGTCGACGTCCTTGTCGAGATTGCATTGACGAGCTGTTTCAATAATCGCATTTACAATCTGAACACCGCGGGCACTTTCGCGGAGTTGTTGATACGAACCAACCAACTCGCCAAGTTCTTTCAGACCCTTGTAGAGTCCAGCATTTTCAGCTGGCGGGGTTAGATAGCTAATCGTTGACGCATACCCT
>WTGE01000179.1 GCA_011525445.1 Synechococcus sp. CO36386bin_37 | reverse complement strand
GCGCGCTGGTGGGCTTTTATCTGTTCGTTTTTTATACCGATGTGGTTGGGCTGTCGGCCTGGCTTGCAGGAACCGTTCTGATGCTTGTGCGGCTCTGGGACATCCTCAGCGATCAGCTCATCGGATGGATGAGCGACCGTACCCGTGGTGTTCGCGGACCTCGGATTCCTTGGATGTTGGCCAGCGCTTTGCCTCTTGGTTTGTCGATGGCCTTGCTGTGGTGGGTCCCACCCTTTGCTGAACCATGGACATTCATTTGGCTCGTTCTGATCGCCAGCCTGTTTCAGGCCACCTATTCCGGCGTGAATCTCCCCTATTCCGCCCTGGCAACGGAACTCACGGACAACGTCGTTCTGCGCACTCGCCTCAACAGCTTTCGATTCACAGGGTCTGTGCTTGCAAGCCTTGTTGGACTGATTCTCGGCTCAGCCATGAGTGGTCGGGGCGCTTCGGGGTATGGGCTGATGGGTTGTATCGCTGGGCTTGTGTTGACCACAAGTGGCTTTGCCAGTGCCATGGGTCTGGCTCCTGCAGCAGCGGTCTGTCAGCGACCAAATCACCATCAACCCCCACTCATCAAGCAGTTGCGATGGCTGTGCCGCAACGGACTGTTCCTTCGTGTGGTGATGATGTACCTGCTGCTGTGGGGTGCACTCTCACTGATGCAGCCAGTGGCCATCATCTATCTCTCCGACCTGCTGCATCTGCCGCACAGTTGGAGTACAGGCTTGTTGATCCCGTTCCAGATCAGTGCCTTGGTTGGCCTTTGGATCTGGAATCGCTTCTCGAAGCGTTACTCAAGACTGCGTGCCCTTCAGATTGGAGGTTCTGCCTGGATCCTGCTGTCTCTGGTTGCGATGGTGTTGCCAGCGTTGCCAATTGCCAACAACGCCTTGGCAGCCGGCAATCGCATGGAACTGGGCATACTGATGATCACTTTGGTGCTGCTTGGCATCAGTGCGGCAACAGCATATTTGCTGCCCTGGTCGTTTCTGCCTGACGTTGTTGACTCCTCGCCCGGGCACCCCGCTGGCGTGATCACCGCTTCGATGGTGCAAATTCAAAAGCTGGGAAGTGCTGCATCGGTTTTTGTGCTCGGAGCGCTCCTGAGTTGGAGTGGATACAGCGCGGGCTTGGGGGAGCAACAACCCGGAATGGCACTCACAATGATTCGGATGAGTATGGGACTTTTTCCTGCCTTGATGGTGCTGACCTGTCTCTGGCTGATGCGCGATTGGAATCAGATCAGAGAAAAGCACATTGAAGCCAAGGCTTGATGGCCATCAGAGATCGCGACGCGGGCACTTCTGTTGTGGGTTTGGATGGTGAGAGCATTTCAACCTCCTTCATACCAAGACAAAGAGGAACGAATGATCAAAAGCACCAGGGTCATGTCATTCATTGGAGAAGATGAACGGCAAAGGGTGCACGAAGGAATGAACACCAATTCATCTGATCAGAACCACGAACAAGACGCATGCCAATGGGTACTGAAGAACCAAACTGAACGAGAGATCGTTCCAGAGATGATTGAAGAAAAGTTCACCAGAAAGCACGACTCAATCGCATGATCCTGTTGTGTTTTGGCTTTAACTTTCAATAATGAATCACTGAAAAAATATAAAGAGTTGAGACGTGGATGAAGCCTGACGTGATTATTTCAAGACGCCCTCCGTAAACCAAAAAGAAATAAAGAAGCTAACAAGTAAAAAAGCTAACATAAACTACACTAAACAAATAAATTACCACCTTTTCAACTGCAAAATTCTAAAATAATCGTATCATGAGAACCACATTAGAACCAAGAAATTAATAATGGCGTTGTGCTTTAAGACGATTGTCGAGAAAAGAGTTATTCCAATAACATACAATAAGCACTTGCCAGACAAAAACGAACTAGAAGTACTAGATAAGCCATACTCACAAACACAACATGATTTGAACCGTAGCGGAACAAGAAATGCAAAATGGCAGTGAAATATGAATCCACTCATAGGCGTCTAGAACTATGGAAGTGGTCGATCGATACCCTAATAAAAACTCGGAAGCTGTCAATATCTCACCCGAAAGAATAGGCGTTGTTCAGCAGCTGATTACTGTACCGTTGCAGCCAAAGATAGCAAGGAAGGCAATACAATGATGTAATGAGAATCATTTTCGTTACTGTTCAGGCGTTGGTTGCGACAAAACAGTGCTAATTGTTGCAGAGAAATTCTCTCCGATTTTGTATAATACTGATGTTGTTGATTATAAAAAGCATTGCAGCGATCAACATTCGGCACTTCCTTGGTAATCCAAGATGAGTAATCCCAAACAAGAAATCTCATTTCAGTCCGGATACGTTTTGGTTCAACGCCCGGCTGGCTACGAAGTTAGCATCAGCGAGGTTCCTGCGATGTTGACGGAAATAGATTCAGCCTGCAAAGAGTCAGGCTGCAGCAAAGTACTGATCCTCGGACCGAATACGAAGGTAAATCTCCCTGCAGACAGTATCTTTGAATTAGGTAAAAAAATTGCAGAAATGGGCTTGCAACTTGCCTTCGTAGAATCCCACGACGCATCGGACAAAGACGTACAATTATTCAAGAACGTAGCGCAAAATCGTGGCGGAGCGATTCAATTTTTTGACAACATAGCAGATGCCAAAGATTGGTTGTGCGTCGAATGAACAAGCATCATTGCAGGTACATTAATACCATTTATTTCTGCGAGAACCAAAGAAATACGAGGAACAGATGCTCCAAATGAAGACATTGTGTCTGAACTCATTGATCCTTGAATCGTCAGCTACGCTGCTCGGTAGCATTGACATAGTCCCTTGATTTTTTTAAAAAGAAGTTAAGGGTAACCCTGCACAATCATTTGTTTGCTGCTGTGCATTTCATCATGACTATCTGCTCAGACTTTCAATTGAATCTGTAACAAATTGGACGCGCCTGTTAGGAAGTTCTGGGTATATTTAGACTGTGTCCTCTCACGGACAACCATGACGTCGGGGCAAAAAAAGCGTTGAATGAGACAAATCACTTCACTGTTCGTCAGGAAAGTTGTTGGAGTAGTTGAGGATCACCTCGACAAAGACGCCTTGCTAACATCACTCAACATTGAACCGGACAGTCCCGTCGATTCCTCTCCTATGGTGGCGGACGCAAACTATTACTTGTTTGTGGAAAGGATTGCGGCAGCATAAACCAATCTTCAGCCAGGAAGAGCACATGACTGACGCACCACATCTATCCCCACACGCAGTTGCATAACCAAGCAAGTGAAATACTGATGGAGTAATTTATGAAGGCCCAAAAAAGTAAAGCATCGCAAACTCCTGTTTCCGTAGTTGTCGATAGAAATGTATTACCTGGAAAAACAGACGCATTTGTGAAGTACATCGAGAGTATAATTGAAGCCTCAAGTTATTTTCCAGGGTATATCGGAACTGACGTCATTAATCCTGATGGAGAGAATCGCTATATCGTCGTTTTTCGTTTTGCATCCAAAAAACAACTGGAAACTTGGACGTCATCTCAAGAAAGGGCTTACTGGATCAACAAAATTGATCGAGTGATTGAAAAACCAACCAAACTCATTACTCTCACAGGCTTAGAAACCTGGTTTGTCTTATCTGATTCCAATCGGTTTTCCCCACCTCCAAAACACAAAATGGTAGTTGTTGTCTACCTCGCCATCGCCCTAACATTAACAGGTTTTGATTTCGTCCTGGGGCCCTATTTTGCCTCAATCCCCATTCCATTTAAATTTTGGGTTACCAGTCCTTTTGTTGTTGTGATAATGACGTATCTAGTCATGCCAATCATGACAAAAGTGTTTAATAAGTTTCTGTTTTATCAAGGCTAGCACTTGCCAAATATACGTTTTAAGCCTGCAATTCTGATAGTAGTTTCTCTTACGGTTCAGCGTAGTGAAAGGGTTAAACAACTCTGGTTGAAAACGCTCCCGGTGTCTTCAACATTTGGATGCAGTCAAGCAGGTTTATCCGAAAAGCTTTCAGCTTTCCCCAAAAGCTCGGGTTGGTGGATTGAATGGCTTGCAACGGATTTGAACAACTGCAGAGTCAGAAGCATCTCAACCTGCCATTGATTTCAGGTTTCCGAAACAGTTTCGACATTCCAGCGCATGCGCTTTCAGGTTGCTCAGATCCAGAAACCAATTGGTTCTTCCAAGGGTCTACGACTCTGACCAATCAAGAACCCAAGCGTTGCCATCTATGGATTCACCACTGAGTCATTTCAGGCTAACTCGGGTCGCCAATGTGCGAGCCGGGCACTAGCCATGACAAAGGAGGAGTCAGAGACTCATCTGAAGAACCCCGTCAACGCAACTCGTTCAACCGCCTTAGGACCAGACCACCAGGGCACAAGTATCCCTAACGCCTTTGGCGAGTCACCAGGGCAGTGTTTTTGGACGTTTGAACCGGTAGGGCTGGCTCCAGCCCCCTTTGGTGGCGATGCAACCGACAGAAGCTTCTGCGTGCCGGTCGTGTTGAAGCCGCTCCTTTCAACTGCAGGAAAACCACCTGGCGAGCCTTTGGTTCAGGCGCTTCGACCTGGAGTGTTCATAACTTGTTCAAGCTCACAAAGGTCTAAGTCGATCAACATCAAGTCCTATCCATAGCCTTACCCGATGCTTCAAGACCTGGCGAAAAACTGCTCCAAGATGAAATTCAGAGGGAGATAGACCCATGGGCGCCTTCATCTATGACAGCAAAGGAATGCTCCTTTTCTCGGGAGTCGATCAATTTGCGGCGTTGGAGTACGCCAAGTTGTTTGAGCTCAATCCATTCACACTTGTGCTCCATCAGGAAAGGCATGACTGCACGGATGGCGTCTGCTTTGCCGGGGACTTCGTGGTAGGTCACCAATAACTGTGTGGCATCCAGCGGATCACCGCAACACGTGCGTTCGCTGCAAAGCCGACTCATAACGGGAGGAGGGCAGTCGGAGCATTGATTCCTGATTGAGCCTCGATGGATCAGTGCACCGGCGTTATGGAACAGTGCTCGATTGATTGCATGATCGGACGATTTGGATCCCAACAGTGGATAAGGTCCTGGGACGGTTTCAGTCAGGCCTAGGCCGAGGGAACCTCTCGGTGGACGAGCTCTACAGGCCACCCTCAAGGAGCTGAAAACGGATAGCCATTGGGGGGGACAAAACGATCCATAGAATGAATTCAAACGATCCGATTCGCAGACGTGATTGGGGCTTACGCAGTGGGCTCTCACATCGTCTGAGAACCCAATGACAGACAGAATCAGAGAGATGTTGCAATTCAGCAAATATCAGGGATTAGGCAACGACTTCGTCCTCCTGGAGGGACGGGGAGGCCAACTTCCCATCTCCATCACAGAGCCCGATCCCCGATGGGTTCAACTGATCTGTGACCGGCGATTCGGGATCGGAGGCGATGGCTTGATCCTGGCCCTCCCCCCGGAACATGGCGAAGAATTGCGCATGCGCATTTTCAATGCCGATGGCAGTGAAGCGGAGATGTGTGGCAACGGCATTCGCTGCCTGGCCCGCTTCCTTGCGGACAGCGATGGAGACAGGCCTGGGCGGACCTGGCGCATGGAAACACTGGCTGGCGTGATCGTGCCGGAACTGCGTGAAGATGGACAGATCCGGGTGGATATGGGCAAGCCCTTTCTTGAGCCCGCTGAGGTCCCAACCCAACTCTCGAAAGGAGAACCCGGTCTTCCCCAAGGGGAGATCGATCTCAATGGAACCATCCTTCAGGTCGCAGCTGTCGGAATGGGTAATCCGCATGTGGTCGTCCCTGTTGAAAACCTCAGCACGATCGCCTTTGAGGATTGGGGATCAAAACTGGAAGTGCATCCCGCATTCCCCGCTAAAACC